>JAHJSJ010000246.1 GCA_018830415.1 Alphaproteobacteria bacterium
GATGGGTCACGATGGGCATAAGCCATCGCTAACAGGGCGAGCGGCGCGCTTCAATCCACGAGACGCGCGCCGCCGCCTGAGCTTATCGGCAGCGCAGCTCGCCGCGGTCGATTTCGCGACCGATCAGGCCGCCCGCCACACCGCCGATTACCGCACCAAGCGTCTTGTCGCGTGCAAGTTCGGCCCCGGCCAGCGCGCCTACGCCTGCGCCGATCACCAGACCGGTGGTGCCATTGTCCCTGCGGCAGTAATAGCGGTTATCATCCCCGCGCCATACCCGATCATTACGGCTCAGGCGGCGCGGTTCGAGGTAATAGCCGCGATCATTATAAATCCTGTCCTTGGCGCGCTTGCCATATGCGGGCGCGTGCGGGGGGGGATCGGCTTGCGCAGGCGCAGCGATCGGGAGCGTCATTGCGCCAGCGGCGAGAATTATCGCTAGTTTCTTCACGGCAGTTCCTTTTGGTTGGCTGCTATTCACGGCATCATTATCATCATCCATGCTGGTTCCCGCTTTAAAGAGTCATGAACGGGGCACGGTAGGGAGGCGGGCTTACCATTGGCGGCAAGCCCGCCTCGTCAGGAATCAGCGGCAGCGTGCGCCGCCCCGGTCGACTTCGCGGCCCAGCAGACCGCCGCCGACTGCGCCGACAATCGTGCCAAGCGCGCGGTCACCGCGGTTGTCGACTTCGCGGCCAATCAGCGCGCCCACACCCGCACCGATCACCAAGCCCACGGTGCCATCATCGCGGCGGCAGCGATAGCGCCCGTCGTTGCCGCGCCACACGCGGTCATTGCGGCTCAGACGGCGGCCATCGTAGCGATCGTTATGGTGGCGGCGATCACGGTCATAGCGACGATCATTGTCGTAGCGGCGACCATCATTATAGCGGCGATCATCGCGGTCACGCCCGCGGTATTTGCGGCGATCATCATAGCGATCACGATCATAGGAGGCGACCGGCACCATGGGGTTCGCACTGTGGTTGAACGCCGCGACAGCGGGCGGGGCGGGCAGTTCGACCGCCTGCGCGGGGGCGGCAAAAAACGCCAGCGAACCGGCAGCGGCGAAGATGGCGAGGTGTTTCATGGTCGTTTCCCTTGTGAGGGCTCCCTGATGGAGCACGACCGTTATCGTTCATCTAAAGCGAATGTAGCATGAACGGACTTGGCAGGGAGCAGCAGGGTTGGGTGAACCGGCGCTGGCGCGCGACAAGCCGCTGCTAACCCTGTTTCTGCGCCGCTTTTTCGCGCAATTTAAGGCTGAGCGGGGCAAGCGCAGCCAGTTCTTCAAGCTCGGCAGCGGTGCCTTTCCCGGCCATCAGCGCGCGAAACACCCGCGCGACGCTCCAATCTGTCGCCCCGATTGCGACTCGCTCCAGCGAATCACCCGCTGTTACGTCGCCCGCCTCGATCACGCGGAAATACCACCCGCAGCGCCCCGTCTTTACGATGCGCGCGACCATGCCTTTGCGATCAAAGCGATGTTCGATCTTCCAGCACGGCTGGCGCGGCTGGCTGATTTCGATCAGCGCCCCGGTTGTCTTGGGCCCCAGCCGGAAGCGATCACCAATATGCACCATGTCCTCGGTCAACCCGCGCACCGCGAGGTTTGATCCAAAGCAGCCGGGCTCGGCCAATAGCGGGTGAGGGCCAAGCACCTCGGCCCAGTCATCATGGTGATCGAGCGGGTAAAGGTGCAGCGCCATGTCTGGCCCGCCATGGTGCAGCCGGTCGGCCTGTTCATCGGGCGCGAGGCCATCGGCCAGCACCTGCACCGTGCCTTCGCGCGGGCGTTTCATGATCGCGCTCAATTCCGCGCCGTTGAAGGGCCGGGCGGTGCCGGTGCAGATGGCTTCGATAGGGCGGCTGAGCGGTGCGTCCATCGGTCAGGCTAGACGGCGGCCGCCGCCGCTGCCTCGCGGTCGCGTTGGGCGCGCGATTTCTTTTCCGCAGCGGTTTTCAACTGGCCGCAGGCCGCGTCAATATCGCGCCCCCTTGGCGTACGCACCGGGGCGGAAATCCCGCCCTCGAACACGATGTTCGAAAAACGCCGGATGCGGTCGGGGTCGGAACATTCATAGCCGCTGCCGGGCCACGGGTTGAACGGTATCAGGTTGACCTTGGCGGGCAGATTATAGGCTTTGAGCAGTCGTACCAATTCGCGCGCGTCATCATCGGAATCGTTCTTGCCCTTGATCATCACATATTCAAACGTGATGCGCCGCGCGTTGGATGCGCCGGGGTAGTCGGCGCAGGCCTGCAGCAGGTCTTCAAGCCCGTATTTCTTGTTCAGCGGCACCAATTCATCGCGCACATCCTTGCGCACGCCGTGAAGGCTGACCGCGAGGTTCACCCCGATTTCAGCGCCGCAGCGCGCCATCATCGGCACCACGCCGCTGGTCGACAGGGTAATGCGGCGTTTGGACAGGGCGAGGCCATCGCCATCCATCACCAGCATCAAGGCATCGCGCACATGATCGAAATTATACAGCGGTTCGCCCATGCCCATCATCACGATGTTGGTGAGCAGGCGGCCATCGGCGGTGTAGTGAAAATCATCGTCATCGTCATCGTCATCGGCAAGATCGTGCGCCCCTGCTAATGCTGGGGCCTTGGTCGGCGTTGCGCCATCTTGCCTGAGGTCCCCGCCTGCGCGGGGATTCGCGGAAAGGTTCGCACCGGATTTCGGCCATTCGCCCAGCGCATCGCGGGCGAGCATCACCTGCCCGACGATTTCGCCCGGTGTCAGGTTGCGCACCAGTTTCATCGTGCCGGTGTGGCAGAAGGTGCAGTTGAGCGTGCAACCGACCTGCGACGAGACGCACAAAGTCCCGCGCGTTTCATCGGGGATGAACACCATCTCGTAATCGTGGCCATCGGCGGTGCGCAGCAGCCATTTGCGGGTGCCATCAGTGCTGTGCTGCGCCTCGACGATTTCCGGGCGACCGATGACAAAGCGTGTCGCCAGCCACGGGCGCATCGCTTTCGCGATATCGGTCATGCTGTCGAAATCGGTGACGCCGCGGTGATAGAGCCAGTGGAACACCTGCTTGGCGCGCAGCTTGGCCGCTTTGGCGTCCAACCCGGCAGCGGCGAACAATTCGCAGATGCGCGTGCGCGGCAGACCGAGAAGGTCAATGCGCCCGTCGGCGCGCGGCGTGATGTCACGCGCGGCAGGCACCGGGTCGCTGAGGCCCGGGATGGTCATGAGTGCAGTATCGGCCATGGGTGCGCGCATATAGGGCCAAGCGCGGCGTTTGACCAGCTAGCTACGCTTGGCACACCCCACGGTGGCCGCATCCATCGCCGTCGCCACTCCGGCAAGGTCGTAGCGGTCAGTAAACCGGCCGCCCTTGGTGCTGTTTGCCGATACGCTCATCCGGCTGGCAGAGCGCAGCGCGGCGATGATCGCGGCATCGTCGCGCGCGTCGCTGGCCCAGGCATTGCGGCCCTTGGCGACGAGGGTGAAACGGTTTGCGCCGATCACCAGCCGCACTGGCGCCTTGTCCGCCACCTCGCGCGAAAGCATCAGGTGCAGCGCCCCGCGCACCTTCCTGTCCGGCCATGTCGACACTGTCGCATAGGCTGGCGAGGGCGGGCTTCCTTGCGCTTTGGCGATGGCATAGCAGCGTAGCGGGCTGGCATCCTTGAACGCGGCCCACCCGTCATACACGCCAAGGCTGTCACGCGCAGCCAGCGGCGCGGCGATCAGCAAGGCGGCGGCCACAGTTACAGAGGCGACAAGCCTAGTCATAGGCGATGCTCAACACTTCCCATTCGCGGCTACCCGATGGCACGGAGACCATCCGCAGATCGCCCACCTGCGCGCCGCGCAATGCCTTGGCGAGCGGGGAGTTCCAGCCGATCAGGCCAGCACCTGCATCCTGTTCATCATCGCCGACCAGCGTCACGGTTTGGCTGTTGTCATCCGCGTCTGCAATGGCCACCCGCGCACCAAAAAATACCCGGCTGCGGTCAATCTGCGCCGCCGGATCAACCACCCGCAGCGCCTTCATCCGGCGGATCAGATGCGCCAGCTCGCGGTCGATCTCGCGCATTTTCTTGCGGCCATAAAGGTAATCGCCGTTCTCGCTGCGATCACCATTGCCCGCTGCCCAGCTGACGATCTCGACAATCGCCGGGCGTTCGCTGCCGAGCAGCAGGTCATAGCGTGCCTTTAACGCAGCCATGCCCGCAGGCGTGATCGGTTGGCCCTGAACTTTCATAACCTGACGAGGATCAACGCAGGAAGGCATCGACCGGGCGCGGCAGGCCCGCTTCGGCCGGATACATGTGCGAATAGGTCACTGCATTGCCGATCACCCGCATGATGTAATAGCGGGTTTCGAAATTGGCCGGGATCTTCTCGACCCATGTGACCCAGTCGGTATCGCCCCGGCGTGGATCGCCGTTCAGCCGCAGCCACTGGTTCACGCGCCCCGGCCCGGCATTGTAAGCCCCCACTGCGAGCGGATAGGCCCCGCCGTAATAGCTCATCATCCGGGCGAAATAGGCATCGCCCAGCTGGATGTTGTAATGCGGCGCTGCGGTCAGATCGGCTGACAGGTAGTTGATCCCCAGCTTGCCCGCCTGTTCGCGCGCGGTGCCTGGCATCAACTGCATCACCCCGCGCGCGCCGGCATGGCTTTCGCGATGCTGGTCAAATTCGCTTTCTTGACGGCTGATGGCGTGGACCATCGTCCAGTCATTGACCACAGGCGGCGTGGATACGGTCGGAAAGCCGATCCGTTCCAATCCGGCCAGCCCGTTTTCGCCCGCTTTCATGCCCAGCACCACGGCCATTTCATCAAGCCCGGTTTCGCGCGCCAGCATGGCGGCCATCAGCATTTCTTCGGGGCTGTCAGCCTCATCGCCCAGCGCCTCGAAAAAGCGGCGTTCGGTGCGCCAGTCGCGGCGGCCCACGGCGATGGCGCGGATCGCCTTGACCAGCGGGCGGCTTTCAAATTCGGCGCGGACAGCGGCGTCCATCGCGGGCTGGGGCAGGTGGGAAAAGGCGGGCATCGGGCGGTTCATCGCCGCAAGCGCCAACTGGCCATAGTAATAATCAGGCCAGCGCGCTGCCATTTCATAATAACGCACCGCATCGGCTTCATTGCCCGATTGGCGCGCGGCGCGGCCCGCCCAGAAATAGCCTTTGGCCTTGGTTAGCGGGGTCTTGGCGGCATCGCCATAGCGTTGGAACAGCGGTGCGGCCGCTGCGCCATCACCCAGATCCCACAGCGCTTTGGTGCCGCCCAGCCACATCAGATCGGTGTAACGATCACGCAAGGTAAAGCTGGTGAGCGACAGGTCGGTTCCGGGTGCAAACAGATCATCGGTGCGGCTTGCGATTTGCACCGCGCCGCGCGCCCCGCTCGCCTTGGCCAGCGCCAGCAGATCGCCCACGAAGGTTTCGGGATCGCGGGCAGGGCGGGTGAAGGTCGGGCGGCTGGCGAACACCCGCACCGCTTCCCCGGCTTGGCCGGTAGCGCGCAGATGCTTGACGAGGTTGAAGATATAACCGGGATCGGCCTCAGCCCCAGCGGGCACGGCAAGGCCAGCGGCCTCGGGCCGCGCACCGCGCAGCAGCGATAGGCGGGCGAGCGGCAACGCCCGGTCAGCTTCGCGCAGGTTCATCACCTGCCGCGCTGCCGCATCGGCATTGCCCTGCCACAACAGCGCATCCATCCGCACGGAGTGATCTTCAGGCGAGAACTGCGCGCCATACAGGCCCGACAGATACAGTTCCGCCGGATCGCTCATCGCGCCGCCGCGCCATGCCAGCCTCGCTTCGGCCGCGGCTTCGGGCCGCTGCGCCCCGGCCAGCGCCAGCGCATAGCGCGCGCGCGCCGGATTGGTCAGCGGCGGGTTGGCATCGAAATAGCGCAGCAGATCGGCCTGCGGTGGGGCCTCCTTCTCCAGCGCGGCCTCAGCCCGCAGACGCAGGATTTCCGTTCGTGGGAAGCTGGGATAGGCCAGCACAAACCCCGCATAATCGGCAAATGCCAGTTCCCGATTGGCGTGGAGCACTTCCCACCGGGCCACCGCTGCGCTGATCGCGGCGGGTTGACGCGCGACCATATTATCGCCCGCAGGCGCAACGTAAACCTGCGCGGCCAGCGGCGCGGCAGCGACCATCGCCGTGCCGAATCCAATCGCGGTCAGAACCCGCAAGGAAATCATATAATTACGGTCCATGCTGGACATAGTGCCAATCGGCTCCTTATCAGGCGCTTAACAGGAGAGGGACGTGAAGCTTCATTTCGCACCTTGATCCACCTTACCTAATGGCTTTGGCAGGAAAATGGCAATGTTCAGCGGATCGATACCCGCTCTGGTGACTCCTTTTCGCGGCGGGACGTTTGACGAGAGCGCCTTCCGGCGATTGGTCGACTGGCAGATCGACAATGGCAGCGCGGCTTTGGTGCCCTGCGGCACGACGGGGGAGGCTTCGACCCTGTCGAACGCGGAACATCACCGCGTGATAGAGGTGTGCATCGAACAGGCGGCCGGCCGCGTGCCGGTGATTGCTGGCTGCGGCAGCAATGACACTCGCAACGCCGCGCTGCACATGAACTTTGCGCGCAAGGCAGGGGCCGCGGCGGGTCTGTGCGTCGCCCCCTATTACAACCGCCCCAGCCAGCGCGGCTTGGTGGCGCATTTCAGCTATCTGGCGGAAAACTGCGAACTGCCGATCGTGCTTTATAATGTGCCCGCGCGCACCGTGACCGATATTCTCGATGACACCGTGGTCGAACTGGTGCGCAAATATCCCGACCGGATCATCGCCATCAAGGATGCGAGCGGCGATCTGTCGCGGGTTGCCGATCACCGCATGGGCATTGGCCGCGATTTCTGCCAGCTATCGGGCAATGACGAATTGTGGCTACCCCACGCGGCGGCAGGCGGGCGCGGGTGCA
>JAHJSJ010000026.1 GCA_018830415.1 Alphaproteobacteria bacterium
AGAGCGAGGCGGGCTTGCTGCCCATCAGCAAGGAACCGGTCGATCTGCTCGATTTCCTCACCACGCTGGTGCGCGAACGTGAACAGGCGATTATCGCTGCGGGCCTGAGCCTTGATCTCAAAGGCCGCCGGGGCCGGGTGGTGGATGCTGATCCGCGCCAGTTGAGCCGCGCGGTCGGCAATCTTCTGGAAAACGCCATCACTGGCACGCCCGAAGGAGGCCGGATCGTGATAGAACTGCACAAGGCGCCCGATGGATCGGATTGGAGTGTCGAAATCAGTATCGCCGACAACGGCCGGGGCATGTCGGCGCGCGAACTCGCGCTGGCGCAGGGCGGGGTGAAGCCGGGCAAGGACGGCGCGCCCGAACGCCGCACCGGGCTGGGCATCCCGCTCGCGCGGCAGTTGATCGAAGCGCATGATGGCACCCTCGACATCGCCAGCCGCAAGGGCGCAGGCACCACCGCGACGATCCGCCTGCCGTGAACGAGACGCGCACGAACCTGCCTGATCTGGCGGCGATGGCGCATTATGGCGCGGCGATTGCGGCGCGGCTGCGCGCGGGCGATGTGGTGGCGCTGACCGGCGGATTGGGGGCGGGCAAGACCACGCTGGCGCGCGCAATTCTGACGGCGTTGGGCCATGCGGGCGAAGTGCCGTCGCCGACCTTTACGATCATCGAAACCTATGATGCGCCGCCCTTGCGCCTACCTGTCGTCCATGCCGATTTTTACCGGCTAGAACATCCCGGTGAGATCGATGAAATCGGGCTGGATGATTACCGCGAAGGCGCGGCGCTGCTGGCCGAATGGCCCGATAATGCGGGTGGGTTTGACCGCGAGGCGGGCTGCCTTTCGATCACGCTGGAATTGGTGGGGGAAAGCGGCGAAGATGGGCGCATTGCGATTGCCCGCGGCGGCTCGGATTGGGTAGGGCGGATGCCATGAGCGTGCTTCCTTCCGGCCTTGCCGAATTTGTCGCCGACGCAGGTTGGGGCGGGGCCGATATCGCGCCGCTACCCGGCGATGCATCGTTCCGTCGCTACTTCCGGCTCGTTCGAAGCGGCGAATCGGCGATGCTGATGCACGCCCCTCCGCCGCACGAAGACCCTGCGCCGTTCCTGCACGTCGCGCATTGGCTCAATCAAAACGGGATGCGCGCGCCAGCGATCCTTGCTGAAGACGCGGCCAATGGCTGGGTGCTGACCGAGGATTTCGGCAACGACCGGATGCGCGACTGGCTCGATCTGAACCCGGCGGATGAGGCGGCGGCCTATGCCGCTGCCGTCGATGCGCTGGTAGCGCTCCACCGCCTGCCAGCGGGGCCATTTCCGGCTTATGACATGGCGACTTATGCCCGCGAAGCGGCGTTGCTGACCGAATGGTATTGCCCGGCGCAGGGGTTGGACGTGGATGCGGCCAGCTATGCCGCAGCGTGGGAAGAAGCGCTTGCCCCGTTGCTGGAACGCCAGCATCCCGGCGTCACCGTGCTGCGCGATTATCACGCCGAAAATATCATGCTGCTGGGCGGACAAGCGGGCGCGCCGCAGGGGTTGATTGATTTTCAGGACGCGCTCGTCGGCCACCCGGCCTATGATCTTGTCTCGCTGCTGCAGGACGCGCGGCGTGATGTGCCAGATGTGTTGGAGGGGGCGATGCTGGCGCAGTATTGCGCTGGTGCCGGAATTAGCGATGATGATTTCCTTGCCGATTACGCGCGTCTCGGTGCGCAGCGTAATGCCAAGATTGTCGGCATCTTCACCCGGCTTGATCGGCGCGATGGCAAGCCGCGTTACCTTGCCATGATCCCGCGTGTCTGGGCAGCGATGGAGCGTGATCTGGCGCACCCTGCGCTGGCGCCGGTGGCGCGCTGGTTCGATGCCAATATCCCGGCGGCACTGCGCGCGGCCAATGGGGCATTCGCCGCATGACCGCAGGGCCGCTCGCTTCTGATACCGCGATGATCCTTGCCGCCGGGCTGGGCAAGCGGATGCGCCCGCTCACCGCGTCGCAGCCCAAACCGCTGGTGCGGGTTGCGGGCAAGGCGTTGATCGACCACGCGCTCGATCGGCTGGCCGAGGCCGGGGTCGCGCGTGCAGTGGTGAATGTGCATTACCTCGCCGATGCTCTGGAGGCGCATGTGCTTGCTCGCCGCGCGCCGCAGGTGAGCGTCTCGGATGAGCGCGCGCTGTTGCTCGAAACCGGCGGCGGGATGGCGAAGGCGTTGCCGCGCCTGCCCGACCCGTTTTTTGCGCTGAACGCTGACAATATCTGGCTCGACGGGCCCAAAAGCGCGTTTCACGATCTGTCATCGCGCTGGGATCCGGACGCGATGGACGCGCTGCTTCTGGTGGTTCCCCACGCGCGCGCGGCGAATTTTAGCGGGCCGGGCGATTTCCACATGGATCCGCTGGGCAGGCTGTCGCGCCGCCTTGATGGCCGGATCGCGCCGTTCATTTATACCGGCATTCAACTGGTATCGCACCGCTTGATGCGCGATGCGCCAGACGGGCCGTTCGGGACAATGCAATTGTGGGAACGCGCGATCAAAGAAGGGCGGCTTTACGGCCTGTCTTTCACCGGTTTGTGGTTCGAAGTCGGCACTCCGCAGGCGATCCGTCCGACTGAAGCGGCGTTGCAGGGTGGCTGAGACGCGCCGCACAGGGCCGCTGGTCTATTCCATCGCCGCGCATCGCGGCTTTGCCGATGCGCTGGTGGCAGGGCTGGTGCCGCGCTACCGCGAACCGGGTTTCGGGCTGGCTCGCCTAACGCTGCTGGTGCCGAGCAGCCGCGCCGCGCGCACCCTGTCCGAAGCCTTCATCCGCCATGCCGGGGAAACGGGTGAAAGTGGGCTGTTGATGCCGCGGATGATCGCAGTGGGTGACCTTGATCTTGATGAAAAGCTGGGCGCGGCGCTCGATCCGCTGGGTGCGGCTGACATCCCGCCTGCCTGCGATCCCGTGCGCCGCTGGCTCGCGCTGGATCGCCTGATTGCCGAGGAGCGCGCCAGCGAGGGCATGGAACCGTTGCCGGGCCGCGCACGGCTCAATCTGGCGCGCGAAATGGCGCGCGCAATGGATCGCTTGCTGATTGAGGAAAAGCGCGCTGATGACCTGCTGAGCGAACCGGTGCTCGACAGTGTGGCGGGCGTGGCGGACCATTGGAATCGCGCCGTCCGCCTATTCGCGCGGGTCAATATCCGCTGGCAGGCAGAGCTGGATGCTCGCGGTGAAGTCGATGCCGCCACCCGGCGCAACCTGCTGTTTGA
>JAHJSJ010000247.1 GCA_018830415.1 Alphaproteobacteria bacterium
ACCGCGATGCAGCTGACCGCCGATATCGCCAGCATTGAGGCGCTGCTCGAACTGCGGATCGAGCTCGATCTAGCGCAGGAACACCAGCGTAGCGGCAGCGGCGAAGTGGTGGTGCGGCTCGCGCTGGCGGCGGGCGGCCATGCGCAGGTGCGGCTGGGCGGCGGGTTCGGGCTCAACGGCGAGTTGGCCGAGCGGCTGGCGGCGGTCGGCGGGATCAGCAAGGTTGCGCTGGTGCCGCTGAAGGGCAAAGCGCGGCTGCGGCTGGTGGCGTGAATTCCACGCACATCGCACGGTCGGGGGCGCAAACCGCTCGTCACCGGCGCGATGGCTACGTTGGATGATTGCCAAGCAGCCCAGTGATGGGCATTGAATGGCCATGATTCACCAAATTTGACGCAATTAATTGCGCTATTGAGGGAGAGAGACAGCGATGGCCGGATCAAGGCTTGGGGCAATGCAGGACTGGACGATGCGGGTGACGGCGGTGATCGATCACGCTGCGCGTGAAGCACCCAACCGCGAAATCGTTACCCGCTGGGCCGACGGCAGTGTCACCCGCACCGATTGGGCCGGTATCCGCCGCGATGCGTTGAAGATGGCCCAAGCATTGCAGGCGCTTGGCCTCAAACCGGGCGACAAGGTCGCGAGCCTCGCCATGAACCACGCGCGCCATCTGGTCAGCTGGTATGGTGTCGCAGGCATGGGCGGGGTGCTGCACACGGTGAACCCGCGGCTGTTTGACGATCAACTCGAATATATCGTGGGCCACGCCGAAGACCGGGTGCTGTGTTACGATGCGGCGTTCCAGCCGATTATCGACCGGATGAAATCGCGCTGGCCGATGGTTGAACATTACATCTGCTACGATAGCGGTGATCACGCTCCGGCGTTTGAGGATTGGATCGGGGCGCAGGATGGCGACTTCGAATGGGTCAGCGGAGCGGAAAGCGATCCCTGCATGATCTGCTATACCTCCGGCACCACCGGCAATCCCAAGGGCGTGCAATACGAACACCGCTCAACCGTGATGCACGCCATGGCCGGGCTGCAACCATCGGCGTTCAATTTCTCCAGCGCCTCGGTCATGCTGCCCGTGGTGCCGATGTTCCACGCGGCCAGCTGGGGCCTGCCCTATGCGGGCGCGATGGCGGGGATCAAGTTCGTGTTTTCGGCGGTCAATGATCCCGCCGTGCTGCACGATCTGATGCTGCGCGAAGGCGTGACCGATTCTGCGGGCGTTCCGACAGTGTGGTTGGCGCATTTCCAGTATTGCGATGCCAATGGCCTCGACCTGCCGCCGTTGAAGGCTGCCACTATCGGCGGATCAGCCGCGCCCAAGTTCATGATCGAACGATTGCTGAAAAACGGCACCCGCGTGCAGCACGCCTGGGGGATGACGGAAACCAGCCCCATCGGCACGGTGGGCGGGCCGACCTGGGATTGGGACACTCTTACGCTCGAACAGAAGGTCGAAAAGACCGCAATGCAAGGCCGCCCGATCTTCGGTGTGCAGCTGCGCACGGTGGACCTGGACGACATGACCACCGAACTGCCGCGCGATGGCCAGACCAGCGGCGCGCTGCAAATTCGCGGGCCGTGGATCATCAAGCGTTACTTCAAGGCGGAGAAGGATGCGGTTGGCAATGATGGCTGGTTCGACACCGGCGATGTCGGCATTCTCCACCCCGATGGCACGCTGCAACTGACCGACCGCACCAAGGACGTGATCAAATCGGGCGGCGAATGGATCAGTTCGGTCGAGCTGGAAAACGCCGCTTGCGGGCATCCGGCGGTGGCCGAGGCGGCGTGTATCGGCATCACTCACCCCAAGTGGGATGAGCGCCCAGTGTTGTTCGTGGTGAAGAAGGCTGGCGCGGACGTCACCGGCGGGGAGATTATCGAGCATCTGAAGCCGATTGTCGCCAAGTGGTGGCTGCCCGATGCGGTCGAATTCGTCGACGATATTCCGCACACTGCGACTGGCAAGATTTCGAAAAAAGACCTTCGCGATCGGTTCAGCGATTACAGACTGGAGGCATAAGCGCTCATGTTGCGCAAACTCGCGCTCGCTGCGTTGTTCTTCATAGTTATATTTATCGGGTTCTGGGTCACGATCGCCCCCCTTGCGATCGCGTATAAACTGGTTTTCTGGAACGATCAGTTCAGCGATAATGTGAATATTGCGCTTTGGGTTATCGGACTGATCGGCGGTGTCGTGGCCGCTTTTGCGGTGACCCGCGTCGTTTCACGTCAGTGGAGAGGATAAGGCTGATGACCAGCGAAAACTATATCGACCCGAGCCCGGAAAATTTCCAGGCATTCAAGGATCTTCCCCGCGATCAGCCGATAGCAATGCTCAACCTGCTGCTGTATCGTGATCTGGCAGAATATCCTGCGGGTCATGAACACGCGGGCAAGGGCTGGAGCGGACGGCGCGCCTATCAGGAATACGGCAAAACCAGCGGCCCGATCTTTGCCCGTGTGGGTGGCACCATCGTATGGCGCGGCACGTTCCAGACGATGGTGACTGGCCCGGATGACCGCGTCTGGCACGATGGCTTCATCGCGCAATACGCCAATGCGGGCGCGTTTTTCGATATGATCAAAGACCCGGATTACCAGCTGGCCGTGATCAACCGCACCGCCGCGCTGGTAGACAGCCGCCTGATCCGCTTTGCACCGGGCAAGGTGGGTGAGGCGTTTGGGTAAGGGGCTGGCGTTAACCCTTCGCGCTGCCTAATCCGCCACAACCCAACCCGTCATCCCAGCGAAAACTGGGTTCTCAGCGCTTAAACCGCGCCATTACCGTTCCAGCAGGGCAGACCGCACCGATTGCGCCTGCGGAAATTCCGGCCAACGCCCCTGCGCCAATGCACGGCGGCTGGGGGACTGCGCCCCGGCGGCGCGTTCATACATCCAGTAATTGCGCATCACGATCGCGACATAGCCGCGCGTTTCCCAATAAGGGATCGATTCCATCCACAACAGCGGATCGTTCTGGTCGTTGATCTCGGAATTCCAGCGCGCAACCGGGGTAAGCCCGGCATTATAGGCGGCCATGATCTTGGGCAGAGCGCCGCCGGTCGCGGGATGATCGCGCAGCATTTCAAGATTGCGCTGACCGAATGACAGGTTCACTTCGGGATCGTCGAGATTGACGTAGGACGCGCTCATATTGAGGCGCGGTGCGTGCTGGCGCACGGTGATCGGGGTGATCTGCATCAACCCGCGCGCATTGGCGGGGCTGACCGCAGCGGCGCGGAAATTGGATTCCTGCAACGCATGCGCAAAGGCGAGCGAGGGATCGACCTGCCACCCATCCACCGGTTGCCAGCGCGCCACCGGGAAGCGCAGCGATGGATCGCTGCGGGTGCCGTAAGGGGCATTGTGCGCCATGAACAATTGCGTGGAGGGCATCCCCAGCTCACGCGCCAAACGTGACAGGGCGGAAAACTGGCTGGAGGGGCCAATCTGCGCTTCGTGACGGAGCACTTCATCCGCCAGCGCGGGGCGGCCAATCTCTGCCAGCGCAACCGCCACGCGGACATTGCTGCGATGGGCCAGCTTATCCCAATCCGCGCGCCCGAAAGCCTGCGGCGGGGTATGCGCGGGCAGTTCGATGCCGAGTTGATCGGCGGCGAGCATTCCGTAGAGCGTTTCGTCCATCTGCGCCGCTGCGGAGAGGTGCTGCTGCGCCTGACCTGGTTCGCGGCAGCGCACAGCCGCGCGGTGCGCCCAGTAATGCCCGGCAGCAGCCAGTTCGACATTCGAGGCGCGCGATGCGGTGCGGGAAAATGCGTCCCCGGCGAGCGAGCAATGGCCCAACCGCCACGCGGCCAGCCCTTCGACCCATGCGCCTTCAGCCACCCATTCGCCCGAACCTTCGGCAACGGTGCGCGCCAGTTCAAGCGCGGCAGCGTCATCATTCTCGATATAATGGCTCCACGCCACGCGCTGGCGCCATTCGGCGCGGGCATCGCTGGAGAGTTGCCAATCCGCTTCGGCCAGCAGTCGCTGGGCTTCGGCGGGATTGTCAGCCTTGATCGCTTCAAGGATTGCCGTTGCGGTCGCGGCGGCCATCGTGCCATCGTTCACAGTGCGTGGCAGGATCCGCTTTGGCGCATAGGGCTGGCGCGCGAAGCCTTGTTCGGGGGGAAGCGCGGGCAGGTATTCGACCCCGCGCTTGGCCCCCATCCGCACCAGCTGATCGGCCTGCGGCAGTTCGACTCCGGCGGTGAACCAATCAGCGATCTGTTCGGGCGTAATTTTGGGACTATTGGCGTGGGTGTAATATTCGGCGCGGGCAACCTGCGTCAGAACGCCATCGGGGCGCTGTGCCAGCAGTTCTTCAACCACGCTCCATTGCTGGGCATCAATCGCCGCGAACAACTGGCGGAAATGCGCGCGTTCTTCCTGCCCAAGCACCGCTGGAAGCGCGCTTTCGCCGCGCGTCTGATTGCCCCATTGCGCGACAAGGCTGCCTGATTGCGCCTGTGCGGCGACCGGCCCGATAAAGCCGGGGGCCAGCCCCGCCAAGGCAATTGCCGCAAATCCGGCGCGCTTGCGCATTAGTTTGAGGCTGACCATTCCATCCATCTCTTCCAGAAGCGGGCTTTGAGCCGAGGCATATCCATCATGGCATCAAGCGTTTCGCTGACCATGACCGGGGTCTTGCCACCGGTATGGTTGATTTCACGTAAAGGCTGATCGTCTTGCGGGCCAAGCATCGGTGCAAGTCCGGTGCCCAGCACCAGCAAGCGTTGCGGCGCGGCGCGCGCAATGTGATGCGCCAGCACCGCGTCCATTCCGCCAGCGGCCAAGTTGGCCAGATCGGCCATCGGTGTGTGGCAGGGCAGGGCAGAGGCGATGTAAGTCGCGCTGTCATTCAGCCCCATCGCGGCCAAGATATTCGCCAGCAAACGGCCCTGCGGCCCTTGCAGCAGCACGTCGCGGTCGTGTTCCTCGGGCTGCGGCACCAGCACCATCAACGCCGAACCTGCATCCCCGCGCGGTGCAATCCGGGGATAAAGCCCGGCTGTGTCGAGTTCGGGCGATTCCAGCCACCATTTGCGGAACGCAGCCAGATCAGCGGGCGGCGAATCGCCCAGCAAGTTGCGACGGGGTGATGCCGGGGCGGTGGGCTGCGTCAATGCGACGGGCGCGGTGCGGTTCGATGCCGGGTTGCTCTGTTGCCCTGTTGAGGATGCAGCGCCGATGGCCCCGATGCGGCCCGCGCCATCCGGCTGTGCCTGAGTCTCTGGTGCCGCATCAGCCAACCACGCCGTAGCGTCATCGGTAAAGTCGCAGTCCACCCCCGCCGCGCGCCACCAGGCGAGCGATGCGTCGAATTCGCGGGCGAGAGAAGGGGCTGGTTGGGTCATGCTGATGAAGGCAGGTCTTGACTG
>JAHJSJ010000248.1 GCA_018830415.1 Alphaproteobacteria bacterium
AGGCGGCGCTTGCGCAAGTCGCCGCGTCGCACTGCATCATCCCTCGCACCAAACCGCTGGCGCTCGCCGGGATTGAGGCGGTGCTGGCGGGCAAGCCGGTCAGCCTCACCGCGTTCCACTGCCGCAAACTGGCAGCATGGGTGCGCGAGACAATCGTCGCGCGCAACATCACCGCCATCACCGTGTTCTCCGGCCAGATGGGGCAATATGTCCCGGCTGACTTTGCGGGCCGGGTGGTGATCGACCTGTGCGACGTCGATAGCGCCAAGTTTGCCAGCTACGCCGACGCGGGTGAGCGCACGTGGCTCAATTCGCGAGAGGCGCGGTTGCTCGCTGCCGAGGAACAACGGCTCGGCCAGCGCGCCGATGCGACGCTGCTGATTTCCGAGGCGGAGGCGGCGCTCTATCGCAGTCGCCTTACCGACCCGGCGCAGGTGAATGTGCAGGTAATCGGCAACGGGATCGACGCTGCGTTTTTCGATCCCGCTGGCGTCACTCCGCACCCGGTCATCGCTGGCCAGAGGGGGCCGCATTTCACCTTTACCGGGCAGATGGATTACCGCCCGAACGAGCAGGCGGCGCTGTGGGTGATCGATGCGCTGATGCCCCGGCTGCGCGCGCGATATCCGGCTGCAATGTTTCATGTCGTCGGGCGCAATCCGACGGGAAGGCTGATGGCGCATCACGGCGCCCCCGGTGTGCAGGTGTGGGGCGCGGTGCCCGATGTGCGCCCGTTCATTGTCGCTGCCGATGCCGTGCTCGCCCCGCTGATGATCGCGCGCGGGGTGCAGAACAAGGTGTTAGAAGCGATGGCGATGGCGCGGCCCGTGGTGCTGACGTCCGACGCTGCAACCGGGATCGCCGCGCAGGACGGCGCGCAGTGGATCATCAGCCCGCCCGATCCCGAAGCGATGTGTTCGCGGATCGCGGCGCTGCTGGACGACCCCGGCGCGCGTGCGCAAATCGGCGCGGCGGCGCGGCAATTTGTGCGCGATCAGCATGGCTGGGATGCGATGCTGGCCCCGCTCGCCGGGCTTGTCGGTGCTGATGAGGGGCGCAATCTCCATGCCGCCTGAACGTGCCTTGCCGGGTGCAAAACGCCTGCCGATTGCGCCTGCGTGGCGCACGGCTTTGCCGGGGCTGGTGATGGCGTGGGCCGCGCTGATCGCTGTCACCGCGCCTAGCTGGGGTGAAATGCTGCACCAGTGGTGGAATATCGACACCTATAATCACCTGCTGCTGGTGCCGTTCATTATCGGCTGGCTGGTGATGTTGAAGGCGGACGAATTGGCGCGCATTACCCCGCAGCCGTTCCTTCCCGGCCTTGCGCTGGTCGCCGCAGCGCTGGCCCTGTGGTGGGCAGGGCGCGCGGCTGACATCAACCTTGTTGCCCATGCCGGGGCAGTCGGCGCGGTGCAGGCGGCGGTGCTGACCGTGCTGGGCCTGCGCGCATCGGCCCTGCTGGCGCTGCCACTGGCGATGGGGGCGCTTCTGGTGCCGTTTGGCGACGAAATCATCCCGCCGCTGCAATTCATCACCGCCGACATCACCGTCACGCTCACCCGCTGGAGCGGGGTGCCTGCCAGCATCAACGGCATTTATATCGATACCCCCGCGGGCCTGTTCATCGTCGCCGAGGCGTGTTCGGGGGTGAAGTTTCTGATCGCGATGGTGACTTTGGGCGTGCTGGTCGCCTTTACCCGCTTTGCCAGCTGGCGGCGGCGGGCTGCCTTTCTTGCCGCCTGCATCATCGTGCCGATCCTTGCCAACGGGGTGCGCGCCTGGGCGACGGTCTATGTCGCGCAATATGTCGGGGCCGACGCTGCGACCGGGTTTGATCACATCGTCTATGGCTGGATATTCTTCGCCGTCATCGTCACCGCACTGCTGGCGAGCGCATGGCGGTTCTTTGAACGCGAGCCGGAGGACTATGGCTGGACGGCTGACGCGCTGACCGCTTGGCGCTGGCTGACCCGCGCCGAAAGCTTTAGGGTTGCGCCGACCGTGCCCGCGTTGGTGATCGCAGGCATGGCCGCGATTGCTGCGCTGGCCGCCATGCTCTAGGCCCGCGTGCTATGTGCGGAATTGCCGGGATCTTTCATGCCGAAACCCCCAAGCCGGTCGATCCGGCGCGGGTGGAGCGGATGTGCGATGCGCTCGCCCATCGCGGGCCGGATGGGGCAGGCGTGTGGACCGATCACGGTGTCGGGCTGGGCCATCGCCGCCTCTCGATCATCGACATCGCCGGATCGCCGCAGCCGATGCACTCGGCAGACGCGCGCGCGGTGATCGTGTTCAACGGTGAAATCTACAATTTCCGGGAGCTTCGCAGCGAGTTGGAGCAGGCCGGTTTTACCTTCCGAACCAATGGCGATACCGAGGTGATCCTTGCCGCGTGGCAGCGCTGGGGGCCGGATTGCCTCGCGCGGCTCGACGGGATGTTCGCTTTCGCGCTGTATGATCTGGACAAACGCCAGCTGCTTCTGGCGCGGGATCGCTTCGGGGTGAAGCCGTTGTTTCTGGCGCACCTGTCGGACGGCAGCATTGCCTTTGCCTCAGAGCTCAAAGGCCTGCTCGCGCACCCGCTGCTGCGTCGCCGGGTCAGCCGCCAAGCGATTGAGGCCTATATGACCTGGGGCTATGTCCCCGATAGTCATTCGATCCTGGCAGGGGTGGAGAAACTGCCTGCCGGGCATTTCCTGCTGCTGCAACAGGGCCGCGCGCCGGGGCCGCCGCAGCGCTGGTGGGACATTGATTTTACCGAGCGTGAACGCGGGAGCGAAGAGGATCTTTCCGCGCAGCTCGTCCACCGCCTGCGCGAAGCGGTGCGGTCGCGCATGGTGGCCGATGTGCCACTGGGCGCGTTCCTTTCCGGCGGGGTGGATTCGTCCGGCGTGGTCGCCTTGATGAGCGAGGCCAGCAGCCAGCCGGTGCAGACCTGTTCAATCGGCTTCGATGTCGCCGCCTATGATGAAACCAGCTACGCCCGCCGCGTCGCTGCGCGGTTCGATGCGGATCATCAGGAACGGATCGTCGCGACCGATGATTTTGGCGCGATTGATACGCTCGCCGCGATGTTTGATGAACCCTTCGCCGATGCCTCGGCGTTGCCGACATGGCGGGTGTGCCAGTTGGCGCGTGAGCGGGTGACGGTGGCACTGTCGGGCGACGGCGCGGATGAGGCTTTTGCCGGATACCGGCGGCAGGTGTTCCACCATCACGAAGAACGCGCGCGCCGAGTGCTGCCCGCCGCTTTGCGTGCGCCGTTGTTCGGCACGCTGGGGAGGGCATGGCCGAAAGCCGATTGGGCACCGCGCCCGCTGCGCGCCAAGGCGACCTTGCTGGCGCTCGCTGAGAGCGGGGAGGCAGGCTATGCGCGCGGGCTTTCGGTCACACTGCCCGATGCGCGCCGGGCGCTCTATTCCGACAGCTTTGCCGCCAGCCTGCAAGGATTTCGCGCCGAGGATGAGCTGATCGCGCTGATGCGCGGCGCGCCGGGCCGTTCGGGCCTTGACCGCGCGCAATATGCCGATCTCACCTTCTGGATGCCCGGCGATATCCTCACCAAGGTTGATCGCACCAGCATGGCGGTGGGCCTTGAGGCGCGTGAGCCGCTGCTCGATCACCGCTTGG
This sequence comes from Alphaproteobacteria bacterium, assembly GCA_018830415.1. Taxonomy (GTDB): domain Bacteria; phylum Pseudomonadota; class Alphaproteobacteria; order Sphingomonadales; family Sphingomonadaceae; genus Erythrobacter. Next base: position 3,634 of record JAHJSJ010000248.1, read on the forward strand.
TCGAATTCGCCGCGCGTCTGCCCGATGCGATGCGGGTCAAGGGCGGAACGGGCAAATACCTGCTCAAGAAATCGCTCGAACGCTATCTGCCTGCCGATATTCTCTACCGGCCCAAGCAGGGGTTTGTGACCCCGATTGCCGAATGGCTGCGCGGGCCGCTGGCAGGCGCGGCGCGGGGGATCGGGGCAAGCGGCGGGCTGGCGCAGACCGGGTTTTTCCAGCCGCAAGTGATTACCGCGATGGCCGAAGCCCACATCGCCGGGCGCGCCGATCATTCGCGCACCCTGTGGCAATTGCTGATGCTGGAGAAGTCGCTGACCCAGCTTGGGGTGAGCGCCTAACCTTCAGACCCGTGGCCGAGCGCCATGTATTCTGCGCTCTGCATCTCGTTCAACCGGCTGACCGTGCGCGCGAATTCAAACGCGCCGTCGCCCGCCTGATACAGTTCCTCCGGCACCGCCGCAGCGGTCGTGAACAGCTTGACCCGGTGTTCGTAGAGCGCATCGATCAGCTTGGTGAAGCGGATCGCCTCGTTGCGGTTCTCCGGCCCCATGCGCGGGATCCCGACGAGGATCACGGTGTGGAACGCCCGCGCAATCGCGAGGTAATCCGCCGCCCCGCGGTTTTCACCGCACAGCTTGCGGAAGCTGAACACGCCCACTCCTTTCAGGCATTTGGGCACGTAGAGCGTGCGCCCGCCGCCCAGATCAAGCTCGCCGCTGGGCACGTGAGCGGCATCTTCCGGTTCAAAATCGGTCAGGCGGAAAAACGCCTCGCGCACCTGCGCGGTGGCGGCGTCGCCCATCGGTGCGTGCCATGTCGCCAGCCCGCCGATGCGGTCGAGCCGATAGTCGGTCGGCCCGTTCAGCGAAAGCACGTCCATCCGCGCCTCGACCAGGTCGATGAAGGGCGCGAACAGCGAACGGTTCAGCCCGTCCTTGTAAAGATCGCGCGGGGGCCGGTTGCTGGTGGTGACGATCACCGTGCCGGATTCCACCAACGCGGTGAAAAAGCGGCCCATAATCGCCGCATCGGCTGTGTTGTTCACCACCATCTCGTCGAACGCGAGGCAGCGGACTTCTTCGGCCATGCGCATTGCTACTGCAACAAGCGGGTCTTTCAGTTCGGCCTTGCGCGCTTCGGCAATCCGGCGATCGACTTCGAGCATGAAGGAATAGAAATGCACCCGACGTTTGCGCGGGATGGAAAGCGTTTCGATGAACAGGTCCATCAACATCGACTTGCCGCGCCCGACACCGCCCCACAGATAGACGCCGCGCGGGTCTGGTGCCGCTTCGCGTGTTCCGGTCAACCGGGCGAACAGGCTTTTTTTGGGAGGCGGCGCTTCCAGCTCGCTCTGCAACCGGTCGAGCCGCTTTGCCGCAGCGCGTTGATCCGGATCGGCGCGCAGTTCTCCGCTGGCAATCAGCGCTTCGTAGCGCGCGAGCAACCCGGTCACGCGCGCGGCTGCATCTTGCGCACGATGCCTGAGAAGGATGCGACGATATCGCCGTCCTGCTCCACCATCCCGCGCACGAATACCAGCTTGCCGGTTTCGCGCACGATTTCCGTCACGGCGTCCAGCGGCCGCGTCGGATCGCCACCACCGACGAACTGCGTCGAAAGTTCGAGCGTGACCGAAGGCCCGGCGTTCCCGCTGCCCAGCGTGTGCATGGTGGTGAACAGCGAAATGTCGATCAGCGACAACGTTACCGCGCCGTGGATTATGCCTTGCAGGTTCTCGTGTTTACGCTCCGGGAACATCCGCAGCCGAGCTTTTCCATCCGGATCAACGCGAGTGATGAGCTTGCCCATCACCGCGCCGTTGAACAGCGTCGGGTCTTTCAGGTTCCAGTGCCGCCAGCCGGGGTTTTCCGGGTCTGGCCCGTGCTCGAACGCTTCGTCTTTCAATATCACCGGATCAGATCGCCCGTTCGGCCATCATCTTCTTGGTTTCGGCAATCGCCTTGGCCGGGCTGAGGCCCTTGGGACAGACATTGGCGCAGTTCATGATGGTGTGGCAGCGATAGAGGCGGAACGGGTCTTCCAGATCGTCCAGCCGCTCACCGGTCATTTCATCGCGGCTATCCGCCAGCCAGCGGTAAGCCTGCAGCAGGATCGCCGGGCCGAGGAACTTGTCGCTGTTCCACCAATAGGACGGGCAGGCGGTCGAACAACAGGCGCACAAGATGCATTCGTAGAGGCCATCAAGCTGTTCACGCTGCTGCGGCGATTGCAGCCGTTCCTTGCCGCTCGGCGTCGGGGTAACAGTCTGCAACCATGGGCGGATCGAGGCATATTGCGCGTAGAAATGGGTGAAGTCCGGCACCAGATCCTTGATCACATCCATATGCGGCAGCGGGGTGATGCGAATCTCGCCCTTCAGGTCTTCGATCGCGGTGGTGCAGGCGAGGCCGTTCTTGCCGTTCATGTTCATCGAACACGATCCGCAAATCCCCTCGCGGCACGAGCGGCGGAAGGTCAGCGTCGGGTCAATCTCGTTCTTGATCTTGAACAGCGCGTCGAGCACCATCGGCCCGCATTCATCAAGGTTGATTTCGAACTTGTCGTAACGCGGATTCTGGCCGCTGTCGGGATCGTAGCGATAGACCTTGAACGACTTCACCCGCCCCTTCCCATTGGCGCTATTAGCCTTGTGCACCTTGCCAGCGGGGCTGATTTTCGAATTCTTGGGGAGAGTGAAGGTCGCCATCATGTGATCCCGTTGTGATTTGCCCCCTATCTAACGTTTCATCACAAGCTGGCAAGCGGGCCGTGCCTGCCATGTGTTGCAGGGTTTCGAACGGGGGTTGATTGGCGCGCGGCGATGCGCGCTGTCCCTAGTCGAACAGGCCCACGGCCAGTTCTGCCCAAACGATCAGGAATGCCAGAACCGCTAGAACGATCGCGGAAACCCGGCGCAAGGGGGTGGCAAGCCAGTGGCAAGCCGCCTCTACCGCCATGCAAAGCGCGGCGAGCATCACGCCGAAGACAATGAAATCGCCCGCACCCCAATTGACCTCGCGCGTCACCAGCATCGCTGCGGCCGGAACCAGCAAAGCGGCTGCCGCCATGCCCCATATCAGCGGATGGAACCGGAACGCTGGAATGAAAGATGTGGTTGTGGTCATCGCCATAGGTTAGCACCTTCCCAGCGTGCTGACAGCGCAAATCGGCATTTCCCGATCTGCCATCGCCGCGTTAGGGTGGTGCTCTGCTGCCGAGGAAGGAAAAACCATGGGCCTCAAGAATTGGTACGAAGCGACGATCATGCCAAAGCTGATCACCTGCGCATGTAGTCAGGGCCAGGTGATGAAGCGCCGCGCGGCGGTTGTGCCTTTGGCGCGCGGGGACGTGTTTGAGCTGGGCTGCGGGGGAGGGATCAATCACGAATTCTATGACCCGGCCGCGATCACTTCCTATGCCGGGATTGATCCGCACGAAGGCCTGCTCGACGGCACCCGCGCGGCGGCTCAGGCGAAAGGCTGGGCGGCTGATCTGCGCGCGGCCAAAGGCGAGGCGATCCCGTTTGCCGATAGCAGTTTCGATTGCGTGGTGTGCACCTTCACGCTGTGTTCGGTCGATGATCCGGCGCAGGTGACGCGCGAATTGCGGCGCATTTTGCGGCCCGGTGGACAGGCGCTGTTCCTTGAACATGGCCGCGCGCCTGATGCTGGGGTGCGCCGCTGGCAGGAACGGATTGAACCCGTGTGGAAGCAGCTTGCCGGGGGATGTCACCTGACCCGCCCGATCGCCAGTGCCTTGCAGGATGCAGGCTTTGCGGTGGAAACGCTGGGCGACGGCTATACTCCCAAGGCGCCGCGCTTTGCCGGGTGGATGGAGTGGGGGATCGCGCGCAAGCTGGCGTGAAAAGGGCGGGAGAAGCTACCCTCTCCCGCCCGTTTTCTCTCAGGTCAGTCCACTCGGCCTATTCGCCAAAGGTGCGCTGCCACCAGCCCCGGCGCGGTGTGCCATCGGCATTGGCGGCATCAACCGTTTGATCGGCTGCAGGCGCAGCATCAGGCGCGGGCTGCGATACTTCTGTCACCTCTGCCGGAGCGGCGTCTGCGACCTTCGCCTTGCGCGGGGCGCGCTTGCGCTTGGGCTTTTCGGCCGCAGCTTCAACGGCTTCCTCAACCGCAGTGGCGGGTTCCGGCGCGGCCGCGATTTCGGGTGCAGCTTCAGCTTCTGCCTCAGCCGCAGCTTCTGCCGCCAGCATTGCCTTGGTCTTGCGCGGGGCGCGTTTGCGCTTGGGCTTTTCGGCGAGCGCTTCGTCCGCTGTCGGTGCGGCTTCGGCTTCGACGGACTCGGTCTCAGCCTCGACCACGGTCAAACCGTCATCGTCGCCTTCGGTTCCAGCCGTTTGTGCTTCGCCATTGGCGCCTTCACCTTCGCCGCTTTCATCCGAGCGACGCTTGCGGCCGCGACCACCCCGGCGACGACGCTTTTTCGGACGGTCTTCTGCATCAGCGGCACCATCATCGCCGGTTTCACCCGTGGGCGCATCGCTGCGATCATCGGTGTCTTCGCCATTGTCGGCGTTTTCGGTGCTGTCTTCGGCCTCGTCGGACTCGCCTTCGACACCGTCTTCACGATCACCGCGACTGCGATTGCGGCCCCCGCGCCGACGGCGGCGCTTCTTGCGGCGCGCGGCGTCATCTTCGCTCTCACTGGCTTCGCTGCGCTCCCCACTGCCGCGACGCTGGCGACGCTGGGGCGCTTCACGCTCTTCTTCTTCCTCCTCGAAATCGTCCTCGGGGAGATCTTCGTCCTCTTCATCATCGATGATCGGTTCAAACTTGGGAGCCTGTGACGGGCGCGGGCCTGCGCTCGACACGCTCATCTTGGCGCCTTCATCCTCGCCTTCGGGCACGACTTCGACCGTCACGCCAAAGCGCTGTTCGATCTCGACCAGATCGGCGCGCTTTTCGTTGAGCAGGTAGATCGCCGCTTCGGTGCTGGCGGCTAGCCGGATCAGCGTGCCTTTGCCCTTGGCGGCCTCGTCCTCGATCAGGCGCAGCGCCGAAAGCCCGGCTGATGAGGCGGTGCGCACCAGCCCGGTGCCATCGCAATGCGGGCAGGAACGCGTGGTCGCTTCGAGCACGCCGGTGCGCAGGCGCTGACGGCTCATTTCCATCAGGCCGAAACTGGAGATGCGGCCGACCTGAATGCGCGCACGGTCGTTTTTCAGCGCGTCCTTCATCGCCTTTTCGACTTTGCGGACGTTGTTGGAGTAATCCATGTCGATGAAGTCGATCACGACCAAACCGGCCATGTCGCGCAGGCGCAGCTGGCGGGCGATTTCCTTGGCCGCTTCAAGGTTGGTGTGAAGCGCGGTCGCTTCGATCCCGTGTTCCTTGGTCGAACGGCCCGAGTTGATGTCGATCGACACCAGCGCCTCGGTCGGGTTGATGATCAGATAGCCGCCCGATTTGAGCTGCACCATCGGATCATACATCGCGCGCAATTGATCCTCGGCACCATAACGCTGGAACAGCGGGACGGGATCGGAATAGGCTTTCACCCGGCGCGCATGGCTGGGCATCAGCATTTTCATGAATGCCTTGGCCGATTTGTAGCCATCCTCGCCTTCGACCACCACTTCTTCGATGTCGCGGTTGTAGATGTCACGGATCGCGCGCTTGATCAGGTCGCTGTCCGAATGGATCAGCGCCGGCGCGACCGAAGCCAGCGTCTTTTCGCGGATTTCATCCCACACGCGGGCAAGATAATCGAAATCGCGTTTGATTTCGGGCTTGGTGCGGCTCATCCCGGCGGTGCGCACGATCAGGCCCATGCTGCGCGGCAGCTTCAAGTCGGAAACCATGTCCTTCAAGCGTTTGCGATCGCTGGTGGAGCTGATCTTGCGGCTGATCCCGCCGCCGCTTGTGGAATTGGGCATCAGCACGGTGTAACGCCCGGCAAGGCTGAGGTAACTGGTCAGCGCTGCGCCCTTGTTGCCGCGTTCTTCCTTGACGACCTGCACCAGCAACACCTGACGGCGCTGGATAACGTCCTGGATCTTGTAACGGCGGCGCAGTTCCTGACGCTTGGCGCGGACTTCGTCGACCTGCTTGGCGCGGGTGCGGCCAGAACCATTGCCTTTTTCGCCGCCCTTTTCACCCCGGCCACCCTGACGGCGGCGCCCGCGACGACCGCGGCCCCGATCCTGATCAGCACCTTCGGTGGTTTCATCGTCGGCGGTTTCATCGTCGCTGATTTCGTCGTCAGCACCGTCATCATCCGACGCGCCGTCTTCAAAGGTAGCAACGTCATCCTTGTCAGAGGTGTCGACTTCCTCAACGCCGTTTTCAGCAAGGTCTTCGGCGAGCGCTTCGCCGCTGTCGTCCTCAGCGTCGTATTCGTCGCCGGGGGAAATGCCTTCGTCTTCTTCCTCAGCGCGCAGGCGCTCTTCTTCTTCGGCGGCTTCGGCGTCTTCGGCCAGCAGCGCGTCACGATCCGCCTTGGGGATCTGGTAATAATCGGGGTGGATTTCGCTGAAGGCGAGGAACCCGTGGCGATTGCCGCCGAAATCGACAAACGCCGCCTGAAGCGATGGTTCGACCCGCGTTACCTTGGCGAGATAGATATTGCCTTTGATCTGCTTGTGTTCGGCAGATTCGAAATCGAATTCCTCAATCCGGTTGCCTGTAAGAACCGCCACCCGGGTTTCTTCCGGGTGGCGCGCATCGATAAGCATGCGCGTTGACATTGAATATTCTCCAAGCGCCCGGCCTTGCCCGCAATGGGGCATCAAGGGGGCGCACATTGTTTGGTGAACCGGCACGGTTCAAGACCACGCCGGGGTTGGTAGCCGCGCCTGATCCGCCACGGGATAGGCCAATAGCGAAGGGCGCGAAGTTCGTGTCTGCTGCAACGCAACTGCGGCGTGGTGGTAAACCTTGGGCCGCGCTTTGGTCCATCGCACCGCAAGCGAGCGAAACGCGCGCTGTGCTGGTGGGTGGGGAAAAGCGTTTCGTCACTGCATCAACCTGTTGTGAACCGGGAGCCGAAGTAGAAAGGGCATCCGGTAGTCAGAGAGCGAAGCGGTCAGAGCACCAAGGCACTATGTTGCAACCTCTCTGATCGAAGCGCTAGCACTGTGGGGCAAACCCCGCAACTCTATTGCGTTTCGCAGTCGCAAGAACGTAAGCCGCATTCGATATGAACTATCGCACCATGTTGCTGATCGTGCTGCTGGCACCCCTGTTGCTGTTGGGTGGGGCTGCGGCATTGGGGGTGCTGATCCCGGTGCCGCAATGGGGGCGCGATTATGTGCTGCGGTTTGTGGTGGACGACGCGCGCGCGCCGCTTGAACTGCCGGATATCGCCGGCCCTGATGATCCCGCGCGCCCGCTGGTGGTGATTGATGCCGGTCATGGCGGGCGTGACCCCGGTGCTATCGGCACCGATGTTGAGGGGCGCAAGATCAGCGAAAAGGACATCACGCTCGCCATCGCGCTTGCGCTGCGCGATGAATTGCTGCGCGCGGGCGGCATCCGTGTGGCCATGACCCGCGGCGATGATCGCATCGTTCCGCTGGGCTACCGGCCCGAGATCGCCCGGTTGCTCGAAGCCGACCTGTTCATTTCGATCCACGCCGATTCCGCAGGAGAGCGCGCTGATGTCGGCGGGGCGAGCATCTACACCCTGTCAAATGACGCGTCGAGCGAGGCCGCGGCGCGGTTTGCGGCGCGAGAGAACGACGCCGACCGGTTGAACGGCATTGCGATTGACGACCAAAGCGCGGCGGTGAGCGCAATTCTGGTCGAACTGTCGCAGCAGCGCACACAGGAAGACGCGATCGAATTTGTCGGGTTGGTGCTGCGCGAAGGCGGGGACAAGCTCGCGTTCAACCCACAGCCACGCCGCGCCGCTGCACTCGCCGTGCTGCGCGCGCCCGATGTGCCGTCGGTGTTGTTCGAAAGCGGGTTTGTGACCAATCGTGATGACAGGGCGCGGCTTACCACGCAGGAGGGCCGCGCGCAATATGCCAGTGTCTTGGCGCGCGCGGTGCAGGTCTATTTCGCCCGCCGCGCCGATACCGCTGCGCTGACCGCGAGCGGGGAATAGGCATCTAAATCGGCTAGCCATTGCGCCCGCGCGCGTGCTAGTCGCTTCGCGCCAATGACCGACCTTACACCCGCCACTGATACCCAACCGCTATGGGCCTATCTGCGCTACCGCGTGAACCGCGATATCGCGGCGGCGCTGGCGTGGTTTGGCGAAAAATGGCGCCAAAGCCTGCTTTTCAAACTCGTCGCAGCGGCGGTTGGCGCGTTTCTGGTGATCTGGATTGCGGTGTTCGTCTGGCTCGCCAGCGATCTGCCTGAGGCTGACGCGCTGCTGACCTATGAAACCCCTCTGCCTTCGGTGGTGCGCGGTGTGGATGGCGAGATCGTCCATTCCTATGCTCGCGAACGCCGGGTGCAGCTGCAATATGCCGATTTTCCCGAACAGTTGATCGAGGCCTATCTCGCGGCCGAGGACAAGACCTTCTTCAGCCACGGCGGTGTCGATATTTTCGGCACATTGAACGCGGTGTTCGATTATGCCAGCAAGATGGGATCGGGTGAACGCGCGGTGGGCGGGTCGACGATCACGCAGCAGGTCGCCAAGA
>JAHJSJ010000249.1 GCA_018830415.1 Alphaproteobacteria bacterium
CGCCGCTATCGGCCGGGCTGACACAATCAAGCTCTACGCCGTGTGCGCTCAGGCATTCACGGAAAAACTCAGACAGGCCGCGTGATTTTTCATACAGCCGCCCCACTCCGATTTCGGCAATGAGATCGACGCCCACTTCGAGTGCGGTCAGGCCGAGAATTGGCGCGGTGCCGCATTGCAACTGTTCGATACCGGGCGCGGAGGCGTAGTCATCATCGAAGGCGAACGGCGCAGCGTGACCGAACCAGCCGGTCAGCGGTTGCGCAAGGCTTGCATGGTGACGTTCGGCTACGAAGGCAAAGGCGGGGGCACCTGGCCCCCCGCACAGGTATTTGTAACCGCAGCCCACTGCGAAATCCGCGCTTGCCGCAGTCAGATCGACCGGCACCGCCCCGGCTGAGTGCGATAAATCCCACAGCACCAGCGCGCCCGCTGCCTGCGCCGCGCGGGTCAGCGCCGCCATGTCGTGCATCGCACCGGTTTTGTAATGCACATGAGTCAGCAGCAGCAGCGCCACGTCGCCATCGAGTGCCTCGGCCAGCTTGTCGCGCTCGGCCAGTCGCCGGGTTGCCAGCCCCTGCCGCTCCAACCCGGCAATCATGTAGAGATCGGTCGGGAAATTGCCTGGCTCCGACAGGATCACCTTGCGCCCCGGACGCATGGTGAGCGCCGCCGCGATCAGTTTGAACAGGTTTACACTGGTCGAATCGCAGGCGATCACTTCGCGCGGCGCGGCCCCGATCAGCGGCGCAATCTTGCCGCCGATGCGGCCCGCCATGGCGAACCAGTCAGCGCTATTCCACGACCGGATCAACCCTTCACCCCATTCCTGCTCCACCACGCGGGCGATGGCTGCAGGCGTAGCCTTGGGCAGTGCGCCCAGTGAATTGCCATCGAGGTAAATCACCCCTTCGGGCAGAGTGAATCGATCCCGATACGCCGCCAACGGATCGGCAGCGTCGAATTCCCGTACGCGGTCTTCCATGGTCATATCAGCTCCCGCAAAACGGCGCGCACCGGGGATGCATCGCCGCCCACAATCGCCAGCGGCAGCGCGATCAATTCATAACGCCCCGGCGGCACAGCATCGAGCACCAGCCCTTCAAGCACGCGGATATCGTGGCGCAGCACCGCCAGATGCGCGTCCATCGTCTTGGATGTCTGCGGGTCGATCGAAGGGCCATCCAGCCCCACCAGCCGCACGCCAGCTGCCGCCAGAGCATCGACGGTTTGTGGGGCAATAGCGGTCGTTTCGTCCACCCATGCATCGTGGGGGAAGGTAGCAAAGGTGCGAAACAGCACCCGCTCCACCCCGGTCAGATCAGGCAGATGTTCCGGCAGGATCAGCGGCCCTGCCCCGCGCGCGTCCACCACCACGCATTCGCCAAGATAAGGCGCCAGATCGACGCTCGCGATATCGGGAGAACCGACGGCATAATGCAGCGGGGCATCGGCGTGCGCGCCTGAATGGGTCGACATGGTGATCGCAGAGACATTGACTGGAGCGCCTTGCGCCATCTGCCACGTGCCGGCCTGCGCAAACGCCGTATCGTCCGGCCAAACCGGCAAGCCGGGGCGCAGCGGCTGCGATATGTCCCACAACCGGCGGCTCATATCGCCGTTCTGACGCTTAAAAGTTCAGGGAAGAAGGCCTGTTTCAAGACCCCTTCGAGATAGGGCACACCCGCCGTCCCGCCGGTCCCGCGTTTGAAGCCGATGATCCGCTCTACGGTTTTGAGATGGCCGAACCGCCAGCGCTGAAAATGGTATTCCAGATCAACCAGCTTTTCGGCCAGCTCGTAAAGGTCCCAGTGTTCCTGCGGATGACGGTAGATCGCCGCCCAGGCCGCCTCGACACTGGCATTGTGTTGATAAGGCGCGGTGGGATCGCGCCCGGTCGCCTCCGCCGCGATCGTGAAGCCACGCCGTGCCAGCAGGCGGATCGCCGCGTCATACAGGCTCGCCCGCCCGCGTTCAGCCTCCAACCGCGCAGCCCAATCGGCGTTGCCTTCGTGCAGTTGCACGTGCTTTTCATCGCGCCCGCCAAGCATGAATTCCATCATCCGGTACTGGGCCGATTGAAACCCGCTCGATCCGCCCAGATAGGGGCGGATGCGCGAATAATCATACGGGGTCATGGTGCTGAGCACATCCCAGCTCTGGATCAGCTGCGTCTGTGCGCGCGCTACCCGGGCGAGCATCTTGAAGGCCGGGCGCAGGTTGTCCGCTTCAACACATTCGCGCGCGGCGATCAGTTCGTGCAGGCACAGCTTGAGCCACAACTCGCTGGCCTGGTGCACGATAATGAACAGCAGTTCGTCATGCGCATCAGAGGATGGATGTTGCGCCCCAAGAACGCGATCGAGATCGAGATAGCTCGCGTAAGTAACTTTGTCGGTCATGGCCAACAACCACTAGCGCGCGGTGGCGGCCAAGGAAACTACCCCTTGATCACGCGGGCTTCGGGATGGTGCTTGTCAATGTGTTTGAGGATGATTTTCAGGTTTCCGGTGTTCGAACGGAACAGCAGATCAGCGGCATCGCCTACCACAGGAATCACGCCAATCGCGGTGTCGAACAGCACATTCAGCCCCATCCGTGCCAGCTTCCATCGAGACATGCCCAGATTGCGCGCTTCCCAGACGATATAGGCTCCCATCGCTGTCGTAACGATATCGCCCAGCACCGGAACCAACCCGATCAGTGCATCAAGCCCGACCGGGAAATTCACGCCGGGAATTACAAAACTGCGTTCCAGCAGCTTTTCCATCATGGTCACGCGGGCGCGGACCGATGCGGCATCGGTGCCGGTCGGCAGTTGCATTGTGATAATACGCGGAGATTCGGGGCGGGGTTTCACGGGCGTGGCCATCCCGCTTATGTGGTGGGCTGCGACAGCGGGAACAAGGGGTGCAGGCCCCACGGGTTGGCGATGTAGTTCCTGACTGACCCGCGCACCATCGACCAGCGCACCGGTGCCCCGAGCGGAATGAACACTTCGCGGGCGGTCAGCGCCGCATGGGCTTCAACCAGCAAACGCTCACGTGTGGCGGCATCGCGTTCGGTCAACGACTGGCGCACGAGCGCATCAGCCTCGGGCGAGCACAGGCTGGCTTTGAGACTGCAATGGAACTGGTTGAGATACCAGCGCGGCCCGGTGTAGCGGGCAATCGTATCGCGCAGTTCAAGATCGGCGTCCTCACCCGGCGCGGCCCGCACCGCTGTAACGCCGATCAGCGCCCAGGCTTCGGCCAGTTGGCGCATCAACAAATCGCTGCCCGGCCCGCGTGGCAAAGCGACGCGCACCACCGCATTGGCCTGCGATTGGGCAGTCCATGCCCGCACCCGCGCCGCCGCAGTCGCCCGGCGTTCATCAAGCGATGTGCCAGCCCACCGATCCCCAACAAAAGGCGGCGCAGTGAAACTTTCGGGCGGCACGATCCGGCTGGTCGCCTTCCATCCACCCAGCCCGAACGGCTGGATCAGCGCACCGCGATCAAGCGCCATCGAAAGCGCCTCGCGCCGGGCGGGATCAGCCAGCAGGCCTTGCTCGCGCCGCACCGCCAAGCCGAGCAGACCTATTGCCGGGTCAACCTGTATCGTCCCGCGCGACAATGGCCCGGTTTCGGCCAGCGGGAAATCAGCAAGGGTGCCGTTCACCACCAGATCAACCTCGCCCCGAGAGAATGCCGCCACAGCATCGCGCGCCGGCAAGGCACGAACACTGACGGGGCGCGCGACCTCCTCCCAATCTTCCCGCGCGGGCAATCCGCGTGATTCGGGAGGCAAGGCTGACAGGCGGGCGATCATTCCTCCTTCGCTGCGCGACATCGCCATCGGCCCGGACCCGCCGTCGCTTTTTGCCAAGCCGAGTTCAGGTTGGGCGAGCAGCCGCAGAAAATCCGGCATCGGCGCGGTCAGCCGCACTTCGATCACCCTCGCGGTCATGGCGCGAATGTCGCGCACCTTGGCAAAATCGAGGCCGAGCGACGTGCCCTTTAGCCGCGCCAGCGCATCGCGCAGCAATCGCCGCACCTCGGTCGCCGTGATCTCCTCGCCATCGGGCCAGGTGCTGTCCCGCAAGCGGAAGATGTAGCTCATGCCATCATCGGTGACGATCCAGCGTTCCGCCATAGCTGGCACGACCTGCCCGGCCGGGTCGAGCGCAACCAGCCCTTCGTGGGTTGCCGCGCGCAAATGCTGAGCGGCTGACGGCAGGCGCACGCCCTGCTGAAACAGGCTTTCAGGCGCGCCAATGATCGCCACCTCGACCGAACCATTTCCGTTCGAGGGGCCACAGGACGACAGCGCCAGAGCGGCAAGCAGGGTTGGCCAGAATCGCATCAACCGCTGACTAGCAGGTTGCAACGCATCGGTCAGCTTGGTGGTTGCGCAGGCAGGCGCGTTTGTTCAAACCTTACGCAGCATCGAGGGCTGCGGCGGTGCAGGGGCGCGGTGAGCCCTTGAGGATACGACCAAACTGGCGGTCGGCCCGTCGTTCGCCTCAAGCGGACGTCGGGCCTTCTGCGAGTCAATTTCATCATCAAAGGCGACGCCAAACCGGTCGTCTTGCACCCAGGCGACCGAACCCTTGATCGCGCCGATATTGCGCAACTCGACAGTTAGGCGGTGGCCGCGCTGGACGCGCAGATTGCCTTCGCCCATCATCCCGCCGTCGGACAGGTTGCGAACCCGCACCCGGTGCGTTTCGGTGCTCTGTTCGATACGGATGTCAGCCAGCAGGAACAGACTGTCGCGCGCAACACTGCGTGTTTCCAAACCCGTCATACCTGGGTCGCCTCCTCAGCCGCAAAAATCGCATGGGCTTGCCGATCATACTATATGACCGATCCCAAAACGCCATTGGCACTGCGCTGATTGCAGTTAACGCAAGGTAAAAAATGCTGGGGCCAGCGCCCGCGATTCAGCAGGCGTCCCATCACGGCACAGGCCGCGAGCCACAATTTACGATCAGTCGTCGCGGGAGATTTTTTCACGCCGCTCGTGCGCTTCCTGCGCCTCAACCGTCATGGTGGCGACCGGCCTTGCGATCAGGCGCCGCAGGCCGATCGGATCGCCGGTGACTTCGCAAAAGCCATATTCGCCCGAATCGATCCGGCGCAAAGCGGAATCGATCTTGGACACCAGTTTGCGTTGCCGGTCGCGGGTGCGCAGTTCGATGCCCCAATCGGTTTCACTGGAAGCACGGTCGGTCAGATCGGCTTCGCGGATCGGGCCATCCTGCAACGATTGCAGCGTCTGGCCAGCAGCCGAATGGATCGAGCGCTTCCACTCGATCAGCAGCATACGGAAATAGGCCTTTTGGCGGTCATTCATGTATTCCTCGTCCTCGCTCGGCACATAGTCCGGAGCGATCAGGCGCTTGGCCTTTTCGAGGATGTCGATTTCGTCAGGCGCGGCAGTTGGCATCAAGCCCTCTCATCCCGTGATTTGCTGGGCTGACCTTCGTGTCCTGCCGCCTGAATATTTTCATTGGCTCACTTGATCCCAGCCGTCTGAAGCAATGCGCGCCCTATAGGCAAGGCCCCCTATACGCACAAGCGGGTTTGGGAATGTTGTGGGGGCAAATGTCAGCGGTGCAGAAAGTGCCATTGGCGTTAACCAATTATTGACCATGTTAGCCGAGTTCTGATGCCGGGAAGGCCGTTTGGAAGCGGTCTGGTGAACCGGGGACGACATCATGAATATCATTGCGATCAGCACCAAAGACACGAATGTTTCACGTGAAACACTTCCACACGATACGCAGGGAGAGGCGGCACTTGGCCGCTGGCTGGCGGCGGCAGCGACGGGTCAAGCGGGGGCCTGCTTTGATTTGGGCGTCGCGTTCTCGACTGGCAGCAGCGGCGCTCCGTGTGATCTGATCGAAGCCCACAAGTGGTTCAACCTTGCTGCAAGCCGCGGCCATGAAGAAGCCGGCTATTGCCGCGCCGACATTTCCGAGGAAATGACCGCCCGCGAAATCGCCGAAGCCCAGCGCCGTGCGCGCCAGTGGCTGGCCGAAGGCAATCAGCGCGCCGCGTAAGCCGCGTTAGTCGCCCTTCCTGAACGGGGTGCGCTCACCAAGATACATCTGATCACTCGCCACGCCTGCGCGTTCACGTTC
>JAHJSJ010000250.1 GCA_018830415.1 Alphaproteobacteria bacterium
CAAGGCGTTCGGGTTGAAGGGGCAGGAAAAGATCAAGCTCAAGGCTCTGCTCAAGGACATGGCCGAGGACGGGTTGATCGACGGCAAGAAGACCGCCTTTCACCGCATGGGCGGGGTGCCCAAGGTCACGACGCTGAAAATCGTCGATGTGGACGACGGCGAACTGATCGCCGAGCCGGACAATTGGGATCCTGAGGCTCCCGGCAAGCCGCCGCGCCTCACCATCCGCGAACCGCGCCCGCGCCCCGGTGTGAAGCGGCCTCCGGCGCTCAAGCGCGGCGACCGTATCCTCGCCCGAACCGAGGAAACGGATCGTGGCTGGATCGCGCATCCCATGAAAAAACTGCCCTCTCGTACCGAGGGGCTGATGGGCGTGGTCGAGAAAGACAAGACCGGCAAGGCGTGGCTCGCACCGGTCGATAAACGCGTGCGCCAGTCCACTCCGATTGCCGATTTGGGTGAGGCCGAAGAAGGCCAGTTGGTGATCGCCGAACGGGTTGGCCGTTCTGACCGCGCGGGCGTGAAGGTGATCGAAGTGGTGGGCGATCCGCTTGCGCCCAAAAGCTTCAGCCTGATCGCCATTGCCAAGCACGGCATCCCGAACGTCTTCCCCGATGATGCACTGGAAGAAGCGCCGCGTGCAGCGAAGATCAAACTTTCAGAAAAGGCGCGTGAAGACCTGCGGCACCTGCCCATCGTCGCGATCGACCCCGCCGACGCGCGCGACCATGATGATGCGATCTGGGCCGAACCGGATGGGCAGGGCGGGTTCAATGCGCTCGTCGCCATCGCCGATGTCAGCTTTTACGTCCGCCCTGGTTCTGCGCTTGACCGCGAAGCGCGAAAGCGCGGCAACTCGGTTTATTTCCCCGACCGGGTGGTGCCGATGCTGCCCGAATTGCTGTCAACCGACGTGTGTTCACTGAAAGAAGGTGAAGACCGCGCGGCGATGGTCTGCCACCTGCACATCAGCGGTGAAGGTAAGGTTACAAGCTTTCGCTTTACCCGCGCGCTGATACGGATTGCGCACAATATCGCTTACGAAGACGCGCAGAAGGCGATTGATAGCGGCAATCCGCCCGCATATCTCGCGCATCTGTGGGACGCATGGAAAGCGCTGGCCGCCGCGCGCCATGCCCGCGATCCGCTTGAACTCGAATTGCCCGAACGGCGCGTGGTGCTGAACGAAAAGGGTCAGATCGCCGAAATCGCGATCCGCGAACGGCTCGACGCGCACCGCGTGGTTGAGGATTTCATGATCGCCGCCAATGTCGCCGCGGCCAAGGCGCTGGAGGCCAAGACCGCCCCCGTGGTTTACCGCGTCCACGAACCGCCGAGCCGCGAAAAGTTGATTTCCCTGCGCGATTACCTCGCCACGATGGGCAAGAAACTGGCGCTGGGGCAAGTGGTGACGCCGGGACTGTTCAACCGGATGCTCAAGGACGTCACCGACGAGGCGGAAAAGGCGCTGGTGATGGAGGCGGTGCTGCGCAGCCAGACGCAGGCCTATTACGGCCCCGCCAATGCCGGGCATTTCGGCCTTGCGCTTGGATCATACGCCCATTTCACCTCGCCAATCCGCCGCTATGCCGATCTGCTGGTGCACCGCGCCTTGGTGGAGGCATACAAGCTCGAACAACCCGCCCAAAAAAGTTCTGGGTCGGGTTCGCTGCCGCCGACATCCGGCCTGTCAGACCGTGACCGTGCCAGCCTGCAACAGGTGTCTGACGCGATCAGCCAGACCGAACGTCGCGCGATGGAGGCCGAGCGCGATACCATCGATCGCTATGTCGCGGCATGGCTATCAGCACGGGTGGGTGAGGTGTTCGACACCCGCATCACCGGTGTCCAATCGTTCGGGTTCTTTGCCACCATCGTCGGGCTGGGCGGCGATGGGCTGGTGCCGATTTCAACGCTGGGCGGCGAATATTTCCGCCACGACGAAGCGGCGCAGGCGCTGATCGGGACGGATTCGGGCAAGACCTATGCCTCGGGCGATCGGGTCAAGCTGAAGCTGGCCGAAGCCAATGCGCTCACCGGCGCGCTCAAATTCGTGCCGGTGGACGGTGACGGCAACGCTATCGAACCGCGCGGAACCCGCTCGGCTGAAAGGCGGCGCGGCGCTGGCGGGCCGCCGAGGAAAGAAGGCAATCATACCGTTGGTCAGCGCGGTCGCCCGGGAAATATTCGCCATCAGGGGCGAAAGCGAAAATAGCCTGCCAGGGGCTGGCAATCCGCGCACATCGTTCGCACATCGTAACGGTAAAGGAGAAACATCATGATCAAGCCAGGCGACAGCGTACCCGCGCTCAAACTTCCCCTGACTAATGGCGAGCATTTCGACCTCGCCCAGCATGGCGGCAAAAACTTCACGCTCGTGCTGTTTTATCGCGGCAAGCATTGCCCGGTATGCCGGATGCAGCTCAAGGATCTTGCCGGCAAGCAGGATGAATTCAGCCAGCGCGGCGTGAATGTGGTTGCGGTGTCAATGGACGCCGAAGACCGCGCGATGGACGTCGCCGCCAAATGGGACACCGGCAATGTGCCGCTGGCCTATGGGATGAGTGAGGAAACCGCGCGCCAATGGGGGCTTTATATCTCATCCGCGCTGGACGGCAGCGATGAACCGGCTGTCTTTTCCGAACCGGGGCTGTTCCTCGTCCGCCCGGACGGCACGTTGTATTTTGCGAGCGTTCAGAACACGCCGTTCACGCGCCCACCGCTGGGCGAATTGTTGCAGGGCATCGATTATGCTCTGAACAAAGGCTATCCCGTGCGCGGTCTGCTGACCTGACAACCGGCAAGCGCGCGCGGAGCGAATTCATGCCTCGTGCGCGCTGGCCTGCTCGTCATAATCGCCGGGGATGATATAGAGCGGGCAAGGCAGGCTGCCGACAGCGGCAGAAAAATGCGCGACCAATGGCCCCGGCGCCGCGTCCTTGGCCGCGCCCAGCACCAATGCGGCGACTTCGGGATGTTCGGCCAGAAATTCGCTGACGATCTTCTGCCCGTTGCCGATCTTGACCGAGATGGTCGGCATGATCCCGCTTTCAGCGAGCAGGTTGCCCGCGACCCCGTGGGCGAGCATTTCGGCCCGATCACGCGCCTCAGCCTCGATCGTGGCCTGCACTGCGCCGAATGCGCTGAAATTCTGCTGGGGCACCAATGCCAGTAGGTGCACCGCACCGCCCACCGCGGCGGCCCGGCGCGCGGCATAGCGCAAGGCGGACAATGCCTCTTCGCTCTCGTCGATGATGACCAGAAATGTGCGCATAATCGTGCCCCGTGCCCTTACGGCTATCAATGCATTCGTATGGTTTGGCAAGTCCCCCAATCTGGCCTTGCCCCTCGCCTCCGAATTGGCCAGAGAATACGACGGGATACGTTTTCGGGAGTTTCAGCGGATCATGGCCTTGGAAATCAAGATGCCGGCTTTGTCGCCAACGATGGAAGAAGGCACGCTCGCGCGGTGGCTGGTGAAGGAGGGGGACACGGTTTCCTCCGGCGACATCATGGCCGAGATCGAGACCGACAAGGCAACAATGGAGTTCGAAGCGGTCGATGAAGGCGTGATTGCGAAAATCGCAGTGCCCGAAGGCAGCGAGAATGTGAAAGTGGGCACCGTGATCGCGATCCTCGCCGAAGAGGGCGAAGATGTGAGCGATGCAGCAGGTGCCAAGCCAAGCGCGGCTGCGCCTGCTTCGGCGACCGCGGCTGAAAAAGAGCAAAAGCCCGCCCCGGCAGCGACACCGTCCCCTTCACCAGTTGCATCTGCCCAGCCCGCTGGCGACCGGATCATCGCATCGCCGCTGGCAAAGCGGATTGCCCAGCAGAACAATATCGACCTTTCCGGCGTCACGGGCAGCGGGCCCAATGGCCGGATCGTCAAGGCTGATCTTGAAGGTGCATCGGCGAAAGCACCTGCCGCTTCCGCGCAGCAGGCCGCCGCACCGGCCCCCGCTGCCCCGGCCAAACCTGCCACACTCGGCGGCGATCTTGATGCGCCTTACGAAGCGCAAAAGCTCAACAACGTGCGCAAGGTCATCGCGCGCCGCCTGACCGAGGCCAAGCAGACCATCCCGCATATCTACCTCACCGTGGACGTTCGGCTCGATGCCCTGCTCAAGCTGCGCAGCCAGCTCAACGCTTCGCTGGAGCCGGACGGGGTCAAGCTGTCGGTCAACGATCTGCTGATCAAGGCGCTCGCCCGCGCGCTGGCGCGGGTGCCGAAGTGCAACGTCAGCTTCCAGGGTGACGAGCTGTTCAGCTACAGCCGTCAGGATATCTCGGTCGCGGTCGCCGCACCCAGCGGCCTGATCACCCCGATCATCCGCGACGCGGGCCGCAAGGGTCTGGCGCAGATCAGTGCCGAGATGAAGGAACTGGCGGGCAAGGCCAAGGACGGCAAGCTGCAACCTCATGAATTTCAGGGCGGCACCGCCAGCCTGTCGAACCTCGGCATGTTCGGCACCAAGCAGTTCGATGCGGTCATCAACCCCCCGCAAGCGATGATCCTCGCCGTCGGCGCGGGCGAGCAGCGGCCGTGGGTGATCGACGGTGAGTTAGGCGTAGCCACCGTAATGAGCGCCACCGGCAGCTTTGACCATCGCGCCATCGACGGCGCGGACGGGGCGGCGCTGATGCAGGCGTTCCAGCAGCTGTGCGAGAACCCGATGGGGCTGGTGGTGTAGGGTGGGCATCAAGGATTTAGCTTCTCGTCTGACCGGCATCTCGACGCCCGCAGGCGGAGCTAGTTGGAAGCCAATCGTCACTGAGAAGGAGGTGGCGATGAAGCTATTCTCTTACCTCGAAGACCGAAGAGTGCTTTTCGAGCTAGGAGAGGCCGAGACCCCGCACCATGCAATCGATTCCGTTCTCCAGATTAGACAGTTTTTGACTGATCTTCTGCAACAGACCACGAATGAAAGCCTCACGATAACCGATAACCTTCGTGCTCTTCGGGCTGGCTGCCGTGAGTTTCTATCTATCTTGGAGAAGCGGGGGGCGACGCCAGACGATATGCGGTCTCCTGGCCATTGGGCCTCATGGGAGTTTCTTAATGAGCTAGGCAAACTTCGTGCTGGCTTTGGAATCCATATCGCGGTCATTGCCGATCGCTATGGTGTCTCAATCCCGCGCAATCTCCAAGTCACCCTGCCTCCGGTGGCTGACTAGATGACTGACCGCACCCCCCAAATTCGCATCACCGCGATGCCCGCCGACACCAACCCCTATGGCGGGGTGTTCGGCGGGTGGCTGATGGCGCAGATGGCGCTTGGTGCTGGCAGCCTTGCAAGCCGGTTGGGGCAGGGCAAGGCGGTGGTGGTTTCCGCGACCGACTTCGCCTTTCCGGGCGCGATGGCGGTGGGGGATGAACTCAGCGTCTATTGCGAGCGCGTAGCCACTGGTGCCACCTCGCTCACCATCGCCGCCGAAGCCGTCGCGCGGGAACGGAACGGCGAGGCGACCACCAAGGTTGCCCAAGGCACCTTCAAATTCGTATTGCTGGACGAGGATGGCCGCCCGAGAGCGGTGGAATTATCAGACCACACTCGCTCACCCTGAGCCTGTCGAAGGGTGCGTGCCACCATGCTTCGACAAGCTCAGCATGAGCGAGACAGGGATTTTGGACGGGATGGATTAATGGCTAATCAATATGACGTAATCGTGCTCGGCTCCGGCCCCGGCGGCTATGTCGCGGCGATCCGCTGTGCGCAGCTGGGGCTGAAGACCGCGATCGTGGAGCGCGAGAACCTCGGCGGCATCTGCCTCAACTGGGGCTGCATCCCGACCAAGGCGCTGCTGCGGTCGGCGGAAATCTTCCACTATATGCAGCACGCGGGCGATTACGGGCTGGTTGCCAAGGGGATCGAGGCTGATCTGGCCGCCATCGTCAAGCGCAGTCGCGGGGTGGCAAAGCAGCTCAATCAGGGCATCGGCCACCTGATGAAGAAGAACAAGATCACCGTCCACATGGGCGAGGGCACACTGACTGGCCCGACCGCGATGACGGTGAAATCGGACAAGGGCGAAGAAACCCTCACCGCGAAGCACATCATCGTCGCCACCGGAGCGCGCGCCCGCGACCTGCCGTTTGCGCCTGCCGATGGCAAGCGCATCTGGACCTATCGCCACGCCATGACCCCCGCCGAATTGCCCACCAAACTGCTGGTGATCGGTTCCGGCGCGATCGGGATCGAATTTGCCAGCTTCTACAATGATATCGGCAGCGAAGTTACCGTCGTGGAAATGCTCGACCGGGTTGTGCCGGTAGAGGACGCGGATGTCTCAACCTTCCTTGAAAAGTCGCTGAAGAAGCAGGGCATCACCATCATGACCGGCGCTGGCGTGGAGAACGTGAAGGCCACGCCCAAGGGCATCACCGCCACCATCAAGGACAAGAGCGGCAAGAGCGCGAGCCATGACTTCACCCACGTGATCGTCGCCATCGGGATCGTGCCCAACACCGAAAATATCGGGATCGACGGGTTAGCCGAACTGGATCGCGGGTTTATCCAGATCGATCCCTATGGCCGCACCAAGACCAAGGGATTGTGGGCGATTGGCGATTGCACGCCGGGGCCGTGGCTGGCGCACAAGGCCAGCCATGAAGGCGTCACCTGTGCTGAGGCGATTGCGCAGGAGCTGGGCAACACAGGCGTTCACCCGCACCCGCTTGATCGCAACGCCATCCCCGGCTGCACCTATTGCCACCCGCAAATCGCCAGCGTCGGCCTGACCGAAGCCAAGGCCAAGGAAGCGGGCTACGACATCAAGGTCGGCAACTTCCCCTTCATCGGCAACGGCAAGGCGATTGCACTGGGTGAGGCGGAAGGTTTCATCAAGACCATCTTCGACGCCAAAACCGGCGAGTTGCTGGGCGCTCACATGATCGGCGCCGAAGTGACCGAACTGATCCAGGGCTACACCGTCGGCAAGGTGCTCGAAACCACCGAAGCGGAACTGATGCAGACCGTATTCCCGCACCCGACGCTATCCGAAATGATGCACGAAAGCGTGCTCGGCGCATACGGGCGGGCGCTGCACATATAGCGCATTGAGGGGAGGGCGATGACCGATTTTCTCGTAATCGCGTTCAGCCTTCTGGTCGCTGGTGTGGTTGCCGTTCCGCTGGCCACGCGCCTGCGGCTCGGCTCGGTGCTTGGCTATCTGCTTGCAGGGATGGCGCTCAGCCCGCTGCTCGTAATCCTTGAGGTCGATCTCGAACGGCTCCAGATCTTCGCTGAATTCGGCGTGGTGATGATGCTGTTCCTTGTCGGGCTCGAACTTGAGCCGAAACGGCTTTGGGAGATGCGCAGGCGGCTGATCGGAATGGGCGGCGGGCAGGTGGTGCTGACCACACTGGTGATTGCCGCGATCGCGCTGATTTATGGCAACGACTGGCGCACCGCCGTCGGTATCGGCATGGTGCTGGCGTTGTCTTCCACCGCGATCATCGTCCAGACGCTGCGCGAGAAAGGCCTGTTGCGAAGCGAGGGCGGCGAGGCCAGCTTTTCCGTGCTGCTGGTGCAGGACGTGGCGGTAATTCCGATCCTCGCGATCCTGCCGCTGTTGGCGGTGCCCGAATTGATGGCACAGTCCGGTGGCGAGGTAGGTGAGGGCGCGCATGCCGCTGCATGGACGCTGACCGGAGATTTGCCGGCATGGCTGGCCGGGATCGTCACCGTGGCGGCTGTGGGGCTTGTTGTGTTCATCGGCAATACGCTGACGCGCCCGGTGTTCCGCTTCATCGCGGGTGCGCAATTGCGCGAATTGTTCACCGGCACCGCGTTGATGTTCGTGATCGGGATTGCGCTGCTGATGTCGCTCGTCGGCCTGTCCCCCGCGCTCGGAACCTTTCTTGCGGGCGTGGTGCTGGCCAACAGCGAATACCGCCACGAACTTGAAGCCGATATCGAGCCGTTCAAGGGGTTGCTGCTCGGTCTGTTCTTCATAACCGTGGGCGCGGGAGTGAATTTCGCACTGGCCTTTGAACAGATCGGTGCTGTGTTGTTTTGGACCGCGCTGGTGATTGTCGCCAAGATCGCGGTGCTGGCGCTGATCGCGCGGCTGGCCGGGGTCAGGAAGCAGGCTGGCTGGCTGTTTACGTTGAGCCTGGCTCAGGCGGGCGAATTTGCTTTCGTCCTGATCGCCCTTGGCACGGCAAGTTATGTCTTCAGCGAACCGCTGGCTGATCTGCTGTTGCTGGTCGTGGCGTTGTCGATGCTGATCACGCCGCTGTTGTTCATCTTCTATGACCGGGTGATCGCGGCGGCCTATTGCAAGGGTGAAGATGCGCCGCCCGATACGATCGAGGAAGTGTTTCCCATCATCATAGCCGGGCGCGGGCGCGTGGGCGGGATCGTTGACCGGATTCTGGATGCGGCGGGCCACAAGGCGACAGTGATCGACCATGATTCGCGCCATCTGGAAAACCTCAAGAAATTCGGGATCAGAACTTATTTCGGTGATGCAACGCGGCCCGACCTGCTCGAAAGCGCAGGAATTGCACACGCACGGCTGCTGGTGGTCGCGCTCGACAGCAAGGAACAGATTGACCGGCTGGTGGGCCATGTCGCGCGAACCTATCCGCACGTGCACATCACCGCGCGCGCGGTTGACCGCGATCATGTCTATAAGCTGTGGGCGCTGGGTTGCCGTGATATCATCCGTGAGACCTATGACGCCTCGCTGAGGATCGGGCGCTCGGCGCTGGAGGCGCTTGGGCATGATCGCCAGTCGGCACGCGCGATTGTCGATGCCTTTGAAGCGATGGACCGTTCATCGATGCGCGCGCTGGCAGACCTCTATCAGATCGATTTGCCTGCGCATGAAAACGAGCCCCTGATCGCCAAGGTGCGCGAACTTCGTTCCGAATGGGACCCGAAACTGCGCGAACAAATCGATGAAATCCTGGGCCGCAGCGAAAAATAGGCCCGCGATGGAGTTTGCCGCGGTGTTGGCGGACAGGGCACCCGCCTACAATGTTTCTAAAAAAATATTTTTATATTGATTCAGCGTAATATAGCAACAGATTCATGGTGCTCGCCTAAATGCCTTACAAAGCAACTTGCTCTCCCGAACCCTTGCGATAATCTGGATTCGCGTCAATCCAGCGCGCATCGGATCAGGGGCGGCGTGAACGCGTTTTGGCTTGCTCTCCTGCACTCACGGTCTAGATTCCCATCGATTAAAAGTTTGTTTGTGGGGGCTAAAATTATGTTCAGAGTATTCATCACATTCTGCGCTCTTGCTTTGTCTCAGTCTGCAAACGCTGAACCGGTGCTCTGGCGCTCCCTTGCAGCTGGCCAATCCCCAGATGACGTAAAAATGCAACTTGAGGCTATGCCAGAGGTTAAACGCGTCAAAAATGTTAAAAAAAAGGGGGTTTTTTCCAAACAAGACATCAATATGAATGACGGAAAAGTGCCTATCTTTGAGGGACATTTTGCGATTGAGACCGCTTTCAAAGACGAGCGCCTTTCTAGAGTCGTCTTAACAAGTGGGGCTGGTTGTCTTGACGATGGATATCCGTTTGCAGAAAAGATGCATGAAGAGCTCGCAAGAAAATATCCCATACTCGAATTGCCGTTCCCTTCTGCATCAGAATTTACACTGCGAGCCTTAGAATCCAGTGAAAGTCGGATGAGTTTTATATCTAGAGTTTATAATAATGACGAGATTTACGTCATATTTCGGACAAGCTTTGTTCAAGTGAATCCGCCAGTTTATTACGGTGGTTCGGCACTTGCCCGATCAATATACAATATTGCTCGCACATCATACGATGCGAGCGCTAGGGCGTGCGGGGGAGCCTTTTACAGAACCGCCCAATTTTCATTATCCTATGTGTCTCACAGTGACTGGAATGAATTGAAGGATGCATTCGAAAGAGAGGACGCAGAGGAACGTGAAGCTGCTGCGGAGAACATCTAGCACCAAACCTCTGAACACAGATATAACGCTGAATCTTAGCAAATATAGATTTTTTACTTATATATCAATGGATTGTGGCGGACAGGGTGGGATTCGAACCCACGGTAGGCTTGCACCTACGGCGGTTTTCAAGACCGCTGCCTTAAACCACTCGGCCACCTGTCCAATGCCGTGCCAGCTAACGCCGGGCAGCGTTATTGTCACCTGCGGCGCGGCCCATAAACCGACTTTTGCGCTAAGTCATCCCACTTCGGTTGTTGGGTATTCAGCCAAGGTGTGACATCCCTGCTGGCATGATTCCCCGACTGCTCCCCGCTGCCGCACTAGCTATTGCCGCGCTTGCCATGATCGGTGCGCCGCCTGCCAATGCTCCGGTCGCGGCGCAAATGGGTGCGAGCGACCCAATCAGCTTTGAAGCCTATCTCGAACTGCTGAAAGCGCGCGCGCGGGGCGAGGGCGTGAGCGAAGCGACGATCGATCGCATGACCGCAGGCCTCACCCCGAATGACCGGGTAATCCGGCTTGATCAGAACCAGCCCGGCAGCGCCACCACGAGCGGTTATCCGCCGATGTCGAACTATATTGCCAACCATGTTGACGCGGCACGAATCGGCGGCGGGCGGGCGGTTTTTGCCCAGCACCGCGATCTGCTCGCCCGGATAGAGAGCGACTACGGCATGCCGGGGCCGATCATCGTCGCCATCTTCGGGCACGAAACCAGCTATGGCCAGGTAAAGGGCAACTTTGACCTTGCCCGAAGCCTTGCGACATTGGCGTGGGAAGGGCGTCGGCGCGAATTGTTCGCGGGTGAGTTCGTCGCCTTGATGAAGGTCGCGGACAAGGGCTATCCGCGTTCGCAACTGGTGGGGAGCTATGCCGGGGCGTTCGGCAACCCGCAGTTCCTGCCAAGCGTCTATCTGCGCCTTGCCACCGATGGCGATGGCGACGGGCGGGCCGATATCTTCACCAATCGGGCTGATACCTTCGCCTCGATCGCCAATTATTTCCGCGATGCCGGGTGGCGGCCGGGACAGCCCTGGGGCGTGCGTGCCGCTATCCCTGCCGGGTTCGACGTGCAGGCCTACCGCACCCGCATCGCCGCGCCGCAATGCCCGCGCGTGCATGAACGGCTGAGCCGCTGGATGACCGTAGCCGAATGGCGCGCGCTTGGTGTGGTCGCACAGCGCGGGCTGGCCGATGACATCATGGTCTCGCTGTTCCAGCCCGATGGCCCCGGCACGCCCGCATGGCTGCTGACCGGCAATTACCGCGTGATCCTCGAATATAATTGTTCGAGCTATTACGCGATGAGCGTCGGGCTGCTGGCTGACGAAATCGTGAACTGAACAGGGCCGGTGCCTCGCCAAGTGCGGGGCGCGGGGTTATAGCCGCCGCTGTGAAAACCTCGATCCTGTCTCGATACACTGCCCTGCTGCTGCCCCTTGCGGCGGCGCTTGTTGCCGTTCCTGCCCACGCGCAGGTGCCCAAGTCTGAAAGCGGCGTGATTGTGCCCGCAGTGCCAACTGCCAATGAAGCCCCTGTGGCGTTGCTGGTTGATCTGACCAACGGGCAGGTGCTCCACGCCCGCAATCCCGACCACCGCTTCATTCCGGCATCGGTAACCAAGGTGATGACGCTCTACCTCGCGTTCGAGCTGATTGAAGCGGGGAAGCTTGATCCGGCGCAGGTGTTCACGATGACCCCGACGATCGCCCGTGATTGGCGGCGCAAGGGATCGACCATGTTTCTCGACATCAATGAACAGGTGCGGGTCGATGATCTGCTGATCGGCATTGCCAATGTCTCGGGCAATGATGGCGCGGTGGTGCTGGCAACCGGGCAGGCAGGGTCAATCGCGGCATGGACAGCCGAAATGAACCGCACCGCGCTGGCGCTGGGAATGACAGGGAGCCATTTCGGCACCCCTAATGGCTGGCCCGACGAAGGGCGCACCTTCACCACGGCCAATGATCTGGTGACGCTGGCCCGCGCCATAATTGCGCGCCATCCTGACAAGTTCGGTTATTACATCGGACGCATGGGGTTCGATTACAAAGGTATCGCGCAGATCAATCACGATCCGATGATCGGGCGGATTGCCGGGGCGGATGGTTTCAAGACCGGGTTCACCAATGAATCCGGCTTTTCCTATCTCGGAACGGCGCAGCGCAATGGACAGCGGCTGGTGCTGGTTCTGGCGGGAGTAGAGAATGGCAGGCTGCGCGGGCGGTTGGCACGGTCTTACATTGAATGGGGCTTTAGCGCATTTGAGCGTCGGCGGTTGTTTGACGCGGGCGCAGTTGTTGGCACCGCGCGGGTGCAGGATGGTTCGGCACGCCGCGTCCCGCTGGTCGCGCGCGGGCCGGTCGTGATCAACCTGCCGCGCTCAGCCACGGGTGATCTTGCTGCCACGATCCGTTACGAAGGCCCACTGCGCGCGCCCTTTGCTGCCGGAAAGCAGGTTGCGGTGCTGGAAGTGACCGCCCCCGGCATGGCACGGGCCACCATTCCGCTGTTTACGGCTGAGGCGGTCGGCACCGCAGGCCCGCTTGACCGCATCATCAATGCCGTTGCTGGACTGTTTTCATGACCACCGGGCACGGCGCATTCATTGCCTTTGAAGGCGGGGAAGGGGCGGGCAAGTCCACGCAGGCGCAGCTGCTGGCGGAGGCGCTCAGGGCGCGCGGCCTCACGGTCGTCACCACCCGCGAACCGGGCGGAACTCCTGGGGCCGAAGCGATCCGCGATCTGCTGCTGTCGCCGCCGGGTGCGGGCTGGACTGCCGAGGCCGAGGCATTGCTGTTTGCCGCGTCGCGGGCCGATCACGTTGCCAATCTCATCCGCCCGGCGCTGGCGCGCGGCGAATGGGTGCTGTGCGACCGCTTTGTCGATTCGAGCCGCGCCTATCAGGGCGGGGCAGGCGGGCTGGGCGATGATGCAATCCTTGGGCTTCATGATTTCGGCAGCGGAGGCTTGCGGCCCGATCTGGTGATCCTGCTCGAAGGCGATGAAGCCGCGCTGTCCGCGCGCCTTGCCGCCCGCGATGGTGATGCCAGCGATGCGATTGGCGGTCGGCCTGCGGATTATCATCGCGCGGTGGCGGCAGCATTCCACGCCTTGGCCGAGCGTGACCCCGAAGGCTTCGCCAGGATCGATGCCATCGGCGCACCAGAAGTGATCCACGCGCGCGTCCTCGCCGCTATCGCTCCGTTGATTCAAGGCCCGCGCGCATGACCCGTTGGCCCAATCATGGTGAGGCATGGCGGCAATGGCGCGATGCCATTGCGGGCGAGCGGATGCATCACGGCTGGCTGCTGGCGGGCAAGGCTGGGCTGGGCAAGCGTGATTTTGCGATGGCGGCCGCGCGCGAACTGGTGGCTGAGCCGGGAACTGCGCAACCGGCGGGCGATCACCCTGATATCATCGTGCTCACCTATGGGCCAAAGGACGACAAGGGCGAAAAGGCGCAAGCCGAAGGCAAGCCGTTTGATCTCGCGCGGTCGATCCGCATCAAGCAGATCCGCGCGATGCAGAAGCGGCTGATTACGCGGCCCACCTTGGGCGCGCGACGTGCCATCATCATCGATCCAGCCGATGATCTGGAAAAAGCCGCCGCCAATGCGCTGCTCAAAAGCCTGGAGGAGCCGCCCGCAGGCACGTTCTTTCTGCTTGTCACCCACCGCCCGGCGCGGCTGCTGCCGACGATCCGTTCGCGCTGCCGCACCTTGCGGTTTCCGGTGTTGAGCGATGCGCAACTGGCAGCGATGCTGGAGGATGCAGGGATTCCGCCCGATCCGGGCGCAATCGCCGCAGCGGATGGATCGTTCGGTTCAGCAATGCGGTTTGCCGCGCAGGATCTGGCGCCGGTTTCGCGGGCAATCACCGCGCTGATTTCCGGCGGTGAAAGCGGCGTTGCCAAACGCGGCGAACTGGCACGGCTGATCGGGCCGCGCGCGGATCGTGAACGCGTGCAGGCGGTGCTCGATCTGGCGCAGGCGCTGGTTGCCCGCGCCGCGCGCGAGAATGGCGATTCCGCGCAGCGCGCGCGCCTGATCGACACCCACGCCGCTTTGGTGAGCCTTGCTGCAGAGGCACCCACCGCCAATTTCGATCCCGGCCTGTTGCCGTTCGAGATCGGCAGCTTGCTTGTCGCCGCCGCGCCCGCTAGCGAACCGGCCCATGGCTGACATCGACCCGCGTCCGTTCTACATCACCACCGCCATCTCTTATCCCAATGGGCGGCCGCATATCGGCCATGCCTATGAGGCCATAGCTGCCGATGTCATCGCCCGGTTTCAAAGGCTGCGAGGCCGCACCGTGCGGTTCCAGACCGGAACCGACGAACATGGTCTGAAAATGGCCCGCAAAGCCGCGGAGCAAGGCCGCAGTCCGCGCGATCTTGCTGATGAAATGTCAGGGTATTTCCGTGAGATGTGCGATGGTTTGAATGTGTCATATGATCGTTTCATCCGCACCTCCGAACCCGATCATCACCGCGCCAGCCAGGCCATCTGGCAGGCGATGGAGGCCGCGGGCGACCTTTATCTTGACCGCTATGAAGGCTGGTATTCGGTTCGTGACGAAGCCTATTACGACGAAGGCGAACTGGTTGCGGGTGAGGGCGGTGAAAAACTCTCACCGCAAGGCACCCCGGTTGAATGGACGGTCGAGGAAAGCTGGTTCTTCCGCCTGTCGAAGTATCAGGACTATCTGCTTGGGCTGCTGCGCACGCCCGGTTTTCTTGAACCGGCAAGCCGCCGCAATGAAATGATCGCCTTTGTCGAACAGGGCCTGCGCGATCTGTCGGTCAGTCGCACCAGTTTTGATTGGGGGGTCAAGGTGCCCGGCAGCGAAGCCCATGTGATGTATGTGTGGGTAGACGCGCTTACAAATTACATAACGGGGCTGGGCTATCCCGATGATATTCCGAACGGAATGAACACGTTCTGGCCCGCCGATCTGCATCTGATCGGCAAGGATATCGTGCGTTTCCATTCAATTTACTGGCCCGCGTTCCTCGAAAGCACAGGGATTCCCGCGCCGAGGAAAGTGTTCGGGCACGGCTTTCTGCTCAATCGCGGACAGAAGGAATCGAAATCGCTCGGCAATGTCACCGATCCGCTGGAATTGGCGGAGCGGTTTGGCGTGGACGCCCTGCGTTACTTCCTGATGCGCGAAGTCGCCTTTGGACAAGACGGCAGCTATTCACCCGAAGCCATTGTTTTGCGAGCCAATGCTGAACTGGCAAACAGCTTCGGCAATCTTGCGCAGCGCACGCTGTCGATGATCGTGAAGAACATGGACGGGCGGCTTGAAACGTTCAAATCAGATGCGGCGGACGATGCGCTCCATGCGATTGTCAATTACGCCTGCGCAACCGAATTACCGCGCGATTTCGAAGCCTTGTCCTTCTCCACCGGGATCGAGGCATGGCTGCGCGCGGTCTATGCCTGCAACCAGTATGTCGATGAGCAGGCACCGTGGGCCTTGAAGAAAACCGATCCTGAACGGATGAAGGCGGTGTTGCAGACGCTGTTCGTGGCGCTGCGCGATCTGGCCATTGCGATCCAGCCTGTGGTGCCGGACAAAGCCGCCGCGCTGCTCGACCAACTCGGCATCCCCGAAAGCGAACGCAACTACGCGGCACTAACCGATACGGAGTGGTTCACCCGCCTTGTCGCCAGCGGCTTCACCGTCGCCCCGCCAACGCCATTGTTCCCCCGGCTTGAACTGCCTACCGATGAAGCGATGAGCGCCTGATGCTGATCGATAGCCACTGCCACCTGGAATACAAAGGTCTGGTCGAAGATCAGGCCGGCGTGCTCGCCCGCGCGCGCGCGGCAGGGGTAGGGGCGTTCCTCAATATCTCGACCCGGCAAAGCGAATGGGATCAGGTGGTCGCAACCGCTGTGCGTGAGGCCGATGTCTTCGCCAGCGTCGGCATCCACCCGCACGAGGCCGACGCGCATCAGGATCTGGGCCGCGCAGCCTTGTTGACCGCGACCGAGCATCCCCGCGTGATCGCGATTGGCGAGACAGGCCTCGATTATTATTACGATCATTCGGATCGCAGCGCGCAGCAACGCCTGTTCCGGATGCATATTGATGTCGCGCGCGAAACGCAGTTGCCGCTGATCATCCACACCCGTGATGCCGAGGATGATACTTTTGCGATCCTTGCCGATGAGATGGCGAGGGGGACGTTTCCGGCGCTGATCCACTGCTTCACCGCTTCGGCCGAGTTCGGGGCAAAGGTGCTGGAACTGGGCCTGACAATCTCGCTATCGGGTATCGTAACCTTCAAGAATGCCAAGGCCTTGCAAGACGTTGCAGCGACTGTTCCTGAAGACCGGCTGCTGATTGAGACAGACAGCCCGTTTTTGGCGCCCGTGCCGCATCGTGGGCGGGTTTGTGAACCTTCCTATGTTGCTGACACGGCTGCATTTATCGCCAAACTGCGGGGAACCGATACGCAGGCTCTGGCAAAACAGACCACCGCCAATTTCGCGCGCCTGTTCACGAAAGCGGGTCTGTGAAGCTGGTAATGCTTGGCTCTGGCACCTCAACCGGGGTGCCGCGACTGGGCGGGCCGGACGGGGCGGGCGATTGGGGCGATTGCGACCCCGATGAACCGCGCAACCGCCGCACGCGGGTGTCAATTCTGGTGGAAAGCAATGATGGCAGGCGGTTGCTGATCGACACGTCGTCCGATTGCCGTGCGCAGTTGCTGGCCAACCGGATCGATAGCGTCGACGCGGTGTTCTGGACGCATGATCATGCCGATCATTGTCACGGGATCGATGATTTGCGGGCGCTGCGATTTGGCCGTGCGGGGCCGATCCCGGCCTTCGCTGAAACCGAAACCGTGCGGCGATTGCGCCAGAGGTTCGGCTATGTGTTTGCCGGGCAGGATGGCTATCCGACGATATGCACCCTCGACACGCTGGATCGGTTGCGGATGACCGCCGGTTTCGGGGTGGATTGGTGCCAGATGGAACATGGTGACGGTGAGACGACGGGCTACAGGTTTGAAGCTGATGGCAAGTCTATTGCTTATGCTACGGATTTTAGTGCGATTTCCGATGAAATGATCGATCTGTTTTACGGCGTCGACATCCTCGTGAGCGATTGCCTGCGCCGTGAACCGCATCCAACCCATGCGCATCTTGCGATGGCGATTCAGTTTGGCGAACAATGCAAGGCTGGCCGCGTAGTGTTAAGCCACCTCGACAAGAGCATGGATTACCGCAGCCTGTGCGACGAAGTTCCAGACTTCGTGGTGGTCGGTTACGACGGTTTGGAGATTGTCGCATGAACCCAGAACTGATGTTGCCGATCATCGCGAGCATTGGATGGTTGATCCTGGTTGGTGCAGGCCTCGCATCCTACCGGCTCAAGTGGAGTCAGATGGTCAAGATGGCGTTGCTGTGGATTGCCATTTTCCTTGGCCTTTACCTGCTGGTGGAGTGGTTCATGATTGCGCGGAACACCACCAGCGCACTGATTTAGATTTTACATAATATATATTATCCATCTTGAGGATCGGGATGAGCGACACCCCCAACCAGTCCCCCATTGCCCACTTGCTGGCAATCATGGCGCGCCTGCGCGATCCGCAGTCGGGTTGCGCATGGGATCTGGCGCAAGATTTCGCGAGCATCGCTCCCTATACCATCGAAGAAGCGTACGAAGTCGCTGACGCCATAACGCGTGGTGACATCGATGATCTCAAGGATGAACTCGGCGACTTGCTCCTTCAGGTCGTATTTCACGCTCGCATGGCTGAAGAAGCCGGACATTTCGCTTTTGACGATGTCGCCGCCGCGATCAGCGCAAAAATGGAAGCCCGCCACCCGCACATTTTCGGCGACGCCAGCGGGACTATGGACGAAAGACGCTGGGAAGATCTCAAAGCCGAAGAACGCAACGCCAAAGGGGTCACGAGCGCATTGGACGGCGTGGCACTGGCGCTGCCCGCGCTAATGCGCGCGCAAAAACTCCAAAAACGCGCCGCGCGAACCGGGTTTGACTGGCCAGATCCTTCCGGTTCCGAAGCCAAAATTCACGAAGAAATAGAAGAACTAAACACCGCCTCTTCAGAGCAGGACAAGCTTGAAGAAGCTGGCGACCTGCTGTTTGCGGTGGTCAATTTCATCCGCGCCCATGGGATCAGCGCCGAAGATGCGTTGCGCGCGGCCAATGCCAAATTCGAACGCCGATTTCGGGCGATGGAAGCAATTGCCGGTTCAGGCTTCCCCAAATTGTCGCTCGCCGCGCAAGAGGAGTTGTGGCAGCAGGTTAAAAAGACCGAATAATCAGAATTACTTACTCAGACAGGCTGGCGAATTGCCCCAATTCCTTGGGGTTGAGCCGGACAGTGAAGCGCCGCATCGAGCCATCCTCCCCTTCCCCCGCATCCTCTTCAGCCAGCACATCGCCATGCGCGTGGAGCCATGCGATCCGGCGGCCATCGTGCAGCGGGAGTATGAACGCAACTTCACGCGCGCCGCCCGTCAGCAAGCGGGCCAATTCAGCCTCAAGCGCCTCCACCCCCTCGCCCGTCACAGCCGACAGGATTACCGCCCCCTGCCCCTCGACAGAATTTCGCAATTCTTCAATCTGTTCAGCATCTAACAAGTCACACTTGTTCCAGACTTCAAGAATCGGAATGGCGCTTGTGCCAGTCTCCTTATCGATCACCCCAAGATCGCCGAGCACGTTGATGACCTGCTTCTTCTGCGCCGCATGGCTGGGGTTGGCCATATCGCGCACATGGCAGATCACGTCCGCGGCTGTCACTTCTTCCAACGTGGCGCGAAAAGCCGCTACCAGCTGCGTCGGCAGGTCGGAAATAAAGCCCACGGTGTCGGACAGGATCGCTTTTTCTACCCCCGGAAGGCTGATCGCCCGCATTGTCGGGTCGAGCGTGGCGAAGAGCAGGTCTTCGGCCATCACTTCCGCGCCCGTCAACCGGTTGAACAGCGTCGATTTGCCCGCGTTGGTATAGCCGACCAGCGCGATCACCGGCCACGGCGCCCGGCCGCGGCGATCCCGGTGGAGGGTGCGCGTTTTGCGCACTTGTTCAAGTTCACGGCGCAACCGGCTCATCCGCTGGCGAATCATCCGGCGGTCAGCCTCAATCTGCGTCTCACCCGGCCCGCCAAGAAAGCCAAAGCCGCCGCGCTGGCGTTCAAGGTGAGTCCAGCTGCGCACCAAGCGGCTCTGCTGGTAATCGAGATGGGCAAGCTCAACCTGCAAGCGACCTTCCGCCGTCGCGGCGCGCTCCCCGAAAATCTCGAGGATCAGGCCGGTGCGGTCGATCACCTTGCGTTTCAACTTGTCTTCAAGGTTGCGCTGCTGGATCGG
>JAHJSJ010000251.1 GCA_018830415.1 Alphaproteobacteria bacterium
GTCAGGCCACTACCACCCCAAACTGCGGGTGAATGTCCGCAATCGCCACATCGCCCGGTCTTGCGCGGTACTGGGACGCAGTGCAGCGGGGGCCGAGCGCATGATCCTCCCCGCCTTCGGCACGCTCACCGGCGGGATGGACGCCGCCGCCCCAGAGATTCGCGCCGCGCTGCAACCCGCGAACCGGATCGAGGCGCTGATGCCCGCCAAGGGCCGGATTGCGCGGTTTGCGCTGTGGCAGGCGGGGGCATAAGACTCCACCTAGCGCTCGCCTTCGTTTCGCACTAAGGAGCGCGCTGATACGTAAGCAACCACAGGAGAACACCCCATATCACGTCCACCCCGGCGCTCGATGGCCCCGCCCGTAAAAAGCGGCCCTCGGTTTGATACCATGATCAATGTCCCCAAGGTCCGCGTCATCGATGACGAAGGCGAAAACCTTGGCGTGATGTTCACCCGCGAAGCGATTGAACAGGCCAACGAGAAAGGCCTGAACCTCGTCGAAGTGTCCCCCAATGCGGACCCGCCGGTGTGCAAATACCTTGATGTCGGTAAATTCCGCTATGAAGCGCAGAAGAAAGCCAATCTGGCGCGCAAGACGCAGAAGACGCAG
Organism: Alphaproteobacteria bacterium; assembly: GCA_018830415.1. Classification (GTDB taxonomy): domain Bacteria; phylum Pseudomonadota; class Alphaproteobacteria; order Sphingomonadales; family Sphingomonadaceae; genus Erythrobacter. The sequence goes on from JAHJSJ010000251.1 coordinate 614, forward strand.
GACATCAAGGAAGTGAAGATGCGGCCCAACATCGACACGCATGATTATGACGTGAAGATGCGCAACGTCACCAAGTTCATCGAAAACGGCGACAAGGTGAAGATCACCCTGCGGTTTCGCGGGCGTGAAATGGCGCACCAGCACCTTGGCATGGATCTGCTGAAAAAGGTGCAGGAAGACGTGGCCGAAGTCGCCAAGGTCGAAGCCTTCCCGCGATTGGAAGGCCGCCAGATGCTGATGGTGCTGGCGCCGAAATAGGCCGCTGACCACATGTTTACTCACACGAGGGGCGCAGCCGGTGACGGTTTGCGCCCCTTTTCGTGGCAGGGCTTGTTCGCAGCAGGGCTTGCCGCCGGGGACGCTGCGCTGATAGGCCTGCGGGCCACGCTGCAAGGGGACGCGCCAAGCCATGACCGCACGCCGGATCGGCCTTCTGCTCGGGCCTGCCGCATTCGCGCTCACTGCGCTGCTGCTGCCGCCTGCGGGGATGGCGCCGGGGGCGTGGCTGGTTGCCGGTCTGGTGGTGTGGATGGCCGCCTGGTGGATGACCGAGGCGGTGCCCCTGGCTGTGACCGCGCTGTTGCCGTTCGTGGTGTTGCCCTTGTCAGGCGTCGCCGATGCTCAGGCCACGGCCAGCACCTATTATTCGCCGATCCTGTTTCTGTTGTTGGGCGGAGCGTTTATCGCGCTGGCGATTGAACGCACCGGGCTGCATCGCCGGTTGAGCCTTGCGATCCTGCGCGCGGTAGGCGGGCGCGGCGGCGCGGGGACATTGCTGCTGGCCTTCATGATTTCCGCCGCGTTGCTGTCGATGCTGATTTCCAACACCTCGACCACACTGATCATGATGCCGATGGCGCTGGCGGTGTTGCAGGGGGGCGGGAGCATCGCCTCTAACGATGCGCCGCCGCCGCAGGACGGCATCGCGGGTGCGCTGCCGATGGGCATTGCTTTTGCGGCGAGCATCGGCGGGCTTGGCACGATCGTCGGATCGCCCACCAATGCGATTGCGGTGGGCCTGCTGGATAGCATTGCCGGGGTGCGGATCAGCTTTATCGAATGGTCGATGTACGGCGTGCCGGTGGTTGTGCTGGGCATTCCGCTGGCCGCGTGGATCATCGGCCGGGTGCAGCGCGTGGCCGACCACCCGTTCGACATCGCCGCCGCCCGCGCCGCGATTGACAGTCACGCCGCATGGGCCGCGCCGGAAAAACGGCTGGTGCCGCTGGTGTTTGTCACCTTCATCGGGTGGGTCACACAGCCGCTGGTCGCGCCGCTGCTGCCCGCCGGGTCATGGACCGATGGCACCATCGCGGTGATCGCCAGCCTTGCGCTGTTCCTGATCCCCGATGGCACGGGCCGCCCGCTGCTGGTGTGGAAAGAAGCCGACCGCGCGCCGTGGAGCGTGATCTTCATGTTCGGCGGCGGGTTGGCGCTGGCGGGCGGAATGCAGGCATCGGGACTGGCTGATTGGGTCGGGCAGGCGCTGCTGCCGCTCGAACATTGGCCGCTGCTGCTGGTCGCGCTGGCGGTGGTCGCATTGGTGATCGTGGTGACCGAATTTGCGAGCAATGTCGCGACCGCCACCGGGATCGTGCCTGTGGTCGCCGCGCTGGTGGTGGCACTGGGGGCTGATCCGGTGTTGCTTGCCCTGCCCGCAGCACTTGCCGCCAGCTGGGGCTTCATGCTGCCCGCAGGCACTGGCCCCAATGCGATCGCCTGGGCCACGGGGCGCATCAGGATCGAACGGATGGTGACAGCGGGCGCACTGCTGGATCTGGCAGGCATCGTGCTGATCGTGGGTGTCGTGTGGGGAATTGCAGCGCTTGTCTGAATATTGATTCGTCTGTCTGAAACCACCGCCGCTGCGCTTGCAACGCTGGTCAGCGCGCGATATTCGGTTGACGATTGAGCACTGGCTGCGGAGAGGCGTTCCTGCGGAGGTTAGGAACGGGTGCCCTGCCCATTGCGACTAGCTCCCGCCTTCCTGGGAGCGTATGTCTAGGAAGGGCAATCTGCACATGACCGACGCTGTCGATGCGACCAATATCCCCACCCCGCGCCGCAAACCCAAACCCGGCATCAAGTCCATCGGCGGGCGCGCGTTAAAGCCATCCACCCTGATGATGGGCCACGGTTATGATCCGGTGCTGTCCGAAGGATCGCTGAAAGCCCCGATCTTCCTTACCTCGACCTTCGCCTTTGAAAGTGCCGCTGCGGGCAAGCGCCATTTCGAAGGCATCACCGGCCTGCGCGAAGGCGGCGCGGAAGGCCTGGTCTATTCGCGCTTCAACGGCCCCAATCAGGAAATCCTCGAAGGCCGGCTCGCCATTTGGGATGGCGCCGAAGACGCGCTCGCCTTCAGCAGCGGGATGACCGCGATCTGCATCCTGTTGATGGCCTATGCCAGCCAGAACGACGTGATCGTGCATTCCGGGCCGCTCTATGCCGCATCCGAAGGCTTTGTCGCCAAGGTGCTGAGCCGGTTTGGCGTCACCTATATTGATTTTCCCGCCGGGGCGACCCGGGCTGAACTGGACACGGTGCTGGCCAAGGCCAAGGCCCAAGCCGAAGCGCAAGGCGGCAAGGTGGCGATGATCTATCTTGAAAGCCCCGCCAATCCCACCAACGCGCTGGTCGACATCGAAGCCGTCGCCGCGGCGCGCGACCACGCACTTACAGGCACGCCCATTGCGATCGACAACACCTTCCTCGGCCCGTTGTGGCAGCGCCCGCTGGATCACGGCGCGGATATTGTCGCCTATTCGCTGACCAAATATGTCGGCGGCCATTCGGATCTGGTGGCAGGCAGTTTAGCTGGCGCGAAACGGTGGATGGACCCGGTGCGCGCGCTGCGCAACACGATGGGCGGGATCGTTGATCCCAACACCGCGTGGATGTTGATGCGCAGCCTTGAAACGGTTGAACTGAGGATGCAGCGCGCGGGTGAAAACGCGGCAAAGGTGTGCGATTTCCTGAAATCTCACCCCAAGGTCGAAGGGCTGGGCTATCTCGGCCTGATCAATGATGCGCGCCAGCAAGATATCTATGATCGCCACTGCCTTGGCGCCGGATCAACCTTTTCAGTGTTCATCAAGGGCGGGGAGGCGGAAAGTTTCGCCTTCCTCGATCATCTGACCATCGCCAAACTTGCCGTCAGCCTTGGCGGGACAGAAACGCTGGCGAGCCATCCGGCGTCGATGACCCACCTGTCGGTTCCGCCTGCGCGCAAGGCGATGCTGGGGATTACCGATAATCTCGTGCGGATCAGCGTGGGGATCGAGGATGCCGATGATCTGATCGCCGATTTCGCGCAGGCGCTGGAATATGTGTGAGCTTTCTCGCCCCGCTTGATAGAATGCAAGCGAGACGAGGGAGAAACCACCATGACCGACACACGCAAGCCCGTATTCCTGGTCCTTGGCGCAGGGGCCGGGATCGGGGGCCATGCCGCTGCGCATTTTGCCGCCGGGGGATACCACGCGGTATTGGCGCGGCGTTCTGATGAGGCCGGGCTGGAGCGGTTGGTCGGCGCAATCGAAGCCGCGGGCGGCAGCGCCAGCGGCACCCTGCTCAACGCGGCGGACGACGGCACGATCGAGGAACTGGTGGCGCGCACCGAAGCCGATATCGGCCCGATTGCCTGCGCGCTCTACAACCTCGGCGCGCAAATCGGCACCCGCGCCCTGCCCGATACCCCGCACCGCACATTTGAACTGGGTTGGCGGCTGGGCACCTATGGCGTGTTCCGGTTGGCCCACGCGCTGCTGCCGGCGATGGTCGAGCGGGCGAAAGCCGGCACGCATGGCACGCTGCTGGTCACGTCATCAACTGCGGCGGTGCGCGGCAATGCCGGACAACACAGCCACGCCGCCGCAATGGGCGGACGGCGGATGCTGTGCCAGACGTTGAACGCCGAGTTCGCCCCGCAGGGTGTCCATGTCGCGCACGTGGTGGTCGATGGCGCGGTTGATGCTCCTGACACATTGGGCAAGCTGCTGGGTGACAAATTCGCTGGCTTCAAGGCGGCAAAAGGTGACGATGGCGTCATCGATCCGGCGGCGCTGGCCGAAACCTACTGGCACCTCGCCCACCAGCCGCGCAATTGCTGGACGCACGAAATCGACGTGCGCCCGTGGAGTGATGTGGCGTGGTGGAACGACAACCCCGATCCGCAGATCAACAGCCGGGGCAAGGGGTTTGCGGGGCCGCAGGATACGCCATGAAGTCTTGCAAACAGGCTTTTATTCCGTAGGTCGCTCTGGTTCGAAATATCGGGGGATGTGACGATGGGGCTGGAATGTTGCGGACACGAACACGCTGATGGCACGCCTGAGGCAGCGTGGATCAACCCCTGCCTGTGCGACGCGCCCAAAACGCAGGCGGCCTTTGACCGGATTGAGGCTGATATCTCGCGGCGGCAGGCATTGGGCGGCACGGCGGCGGTGCTGGGGATGTTCGCCGGGTTCGGGCTCGCCCCCAGCTTCGCTCGCGCGCAGACGCCGGGACGGCCCACGGTTCTGACCAATTGCAGCTATTTTGATGGCAACACCTTGCGGATGCAGCAGGGCCGCGAAATCGTGGTCGAAGGTGGCAAGATCAGCGCGATCGTCAATGCCGGAACCGGCCCGCAAGACGCAGACCGGATCGACTGCGGCGGGCGCAGCGTTACGCCGGGGCTGATTGATAGCCACTGGCACGCCACCCTTGTCAGCGTCAGCCAACTGGCCGCTTTAACGCAGGATATCGCCTTCATCCACCTGATCGCCGGACAGGAAGCAGGCGCAACCCTGATGCGCGGGTTCACGACTGTGCGCGACACCGGCGGGCCGGCATTCGGATTGAAACAGGCGGTGGATCGCGGCGTGCTGGCTGGCCCGCGCATCTTCCCGTCGGGTGCGATGATTTCGCAAACATCGGGCCATGGCGATTTCCGCCTGCTCAACGCCCTTCCGCGGATGGACGGTGATCCCGCAGATTACACTGAACGCACCGGGGTTGCCGCGATTGCCGATGGTGAGACCGAGGTGCTGCGCCGCACGCGCGAACAATTGATGAAGGGCGCATCGCAGATAAAGATCATGGCGGGCGGCGGGGTCACTTCGCTGTATGACCCGCTCGATACCGCGCAATTCCTTGAAGAGGAAATGCGTGCCGCCGTGCGCGCGGCAGCCGACTGGGGCACCTATGTCTGTTCGCACGTCTACACGCCCGAAGGTATCCAGCGGGCGCTGAGAGCGGGGGTCAAGTCGATCGAGCATGGCCAGTTGGCGGACATCGCCACCATCCGCATGATGAAGGCTGAGGGCGCGTGGTGGTCAATCCAGCCCTTCCTGTCCGATGAGGACTCCAACCCCAGATCCGATCCGGTTCAGCAGGCCAAGGGCGAACAAGTCGCGCGCGGAACGGTGCAGGCGTTCGAGCAGGGCCGCGCCGAGGGGGTGAAGATGGCGTTTGGCACTGACATCCTGATGAACCCCGGCGGTTCAGCCAGTCAGGGGCGACAACTGGCCAAGCTGACCCGTTTCATGGCCCCGTTAGAGGCCCTGCGCATGGCAACCGGCGCGGCGGGCGAGTTGCTGGCAATGTCGGGCGAGCGCGCTCCCTATCTGGGCAAGCTTGGGGTGATCGAGCCGGGCGCGCTGGCTGATCTGCTGGTGTGGGATGGCGATCCGGCAGCCAGCCTCGATTTCATCGGCGATCCGTCAAGCAACCTGAAACTGGTGATGAAGGGCGGACGCGTGTTCAAGGAGAGCTTGGCGTGATGCGGGCTTGGTTTGCCGCGCTGGCTGCGGCGGCGATGCTGCCCGCTCCGCTCGCGGCGCAGGAACCTGCCGCCCAATCGGCTGACGATGACTGGTCTGGGCAAGTCACTATTTACGGCTGGGGCGCCGGGATCGGCGGGGATTTCACTCCCTTTACCGGCGGGCCGACATTGGAATTCGACAAATCGCTGGGTGAGGTGCTGGAAGATCTCGATGCTGCAATCTTCGCCACAGCACTGGCGCGCAAAGGCGATTTGGTGCTGCTGACCGATTTCAGTTACACCAAGAGTTCGAAAGACGGCCTCGTGCCGCCCGGCATTCCCGCCGCAGGAAAAGTTGCGATCCGCTCGCTCTCGATGCTTGGCGGCAAGCGGTTTCGGGCGAGCGATACGACCACCATCGACGTGCTCGGCGGCGTGCGGGTTTGGAGCCTTGATGGCAGGTTGGGCGTCCCGCTTGCCGGAATCGCGCTGGCGCCGGAAGATACCTTCGTCGATCCCGTCACCGCAATCCGGTTCAACAGCCAGATCGCGCCGCGCCTGTCATTGCTGGCCTATGGTGATGTCGGCGGGTTCTCAGTGGGCTCCGACCTCACATGGCAAGGCGTTGCGACCCTGAATTACCGCGCGGGAAAATCGCTCTACCTGTCAGCAGGCTACCGCCACCTTTACCTTGATCGGCCATCAGGCGGGACACGGTTTGAAGGCTATCTCAGCGGGCCATTGGCAGGTGCCACGCTGACATTCTGAGGTAACGCGTTAACCCCGCCATTCACGCCGTTCTTCGGCGGCGCGCAGCACTTCGTAGGATACCTGTATCGCCTGAAACTGCTTGGCCGCTTCGGCATCGCCGGGCTTTACATCGGGGTGAACTTCCTTGGCGCAGGCGCGGTAAGCTTTTTTGATCGCGGTAAAATCGGCGTCCGCTTCAAGCCCCAGCAATTCCAGCGCGCGCATTTCATCGGTGCTGCGCGAACCATCGCCCGATCCGGCCCAGCCGTAATACGCGCTTTCAGCGTAACCGGCGTTCTCGCGCTGTTCGGCGCGGGTGCGTTCGTCCTTTTCGGCCTGCTCCAACCCTTCGAAATAATCCCAGCCGGAATTATATTCTGCGGCGTGCTTTTGGCAGAAATACCACCGTTCGCGGCTGTTGGGGGCTTTGGGCGCGGGGCAATTGCCCGGTTCATCACACCCATGCCGATCGCAGATGCGCACCTGCGTGGCTTCCTGAGACGAACCATAGGCCCGCCAGCGCGGAAAGCCCCAGTCGAGCGAACGCTTGGCGCGGCTCATCGCGGGGCACCGGGACGGCGTCGAAAAATGTTGTTGGTCGATGGCATGGGGCAGTCAATCTAGGCGAGGTGGCGGGGATTGGGAAGCGGTGAGACAAGAAAAACCAGTTGCAATGTGAAATGCTGCAATGCAATAGGCTGAAATACGATGGTTCGCCATTCGATCAGGAAAGACTTCAAGATGAGCCCGCAATTGACCCTCTCCAGCCTGTTTTCGGTGCTTGCGCTGGCGGGTCTGTGCGTGGTGACAAGCGCGCGCGACCTTGCCGGGATCGACCCCGCTGCTGCGGCTGCGCCCTATGCGGTGCAGGCCGAACTTGCGCCCGGCCTGCATTCGCTCTGATCCTCAGTTGATGATGACCGAGGCGGCGCGGCGGTTCTGCGCCCACGCGCCTTCGTTCGATGCCAGCGCCACCGGGCGTTCCTTGCCATAGCTCACCACTGAAATGCGGTTGGTATCGACGCCGAGGCTGACGAGGTAATTCTTGGCCGCAGTCGCGCGCCGTTCACCCAGCGCAAGGTTGTATTCGCGCGTGCCGCGTTCGTCGGCATGGCCTTCGATGGTGAAGGTCACTTGCGGATAGCGCGCAAAATACTGCGCCTGTGCCTGCAACGCGGCGGCATCCTGCGAATCGACATTATAGCGATCAGTATCGAAATAGATCGTGGTGGAGGAACCAACCGCCGCGGCAAAATGTGCCTGACTGCCAACCTGCGGGCCGGTGGGCTGCACCTGCGGGGCCGGCGGGGTTGGCTGGGTGGTTTCAGCCGGGGGCGGAGGAAGCACTTCGGGCGCTTTCTTGGCGCAGGCTGCCAGCGTGGTGGCCGAGGCCAGCAGCAGGATGATGGCAAATTTCTTGTTCATCGCGGCTATCCTTTCAAATTATCTTTATCAGACCGGGAGGTTCGCGTCACGGGCGGATTGGGCCCCACGCCGGGTCGGACGCATCAACCGGGGTGGGCAGGCGGCGTTCGTTCTGGCCGGTCAGATCGACCTGCCAGATACCCGAACGCCCGGTGTTTCGTTCGGTGCGGAAAAACTGGATGATGCGGCCGTTGGGCGCCCAGGTCGGCGCTTCGTCCTGCCACCCGCGGGTCAACACCCGCATATTGCCGCCGCCAGTGTTCATCACCGCGATGTTGAAGTCGCCAGCGATGCGGGTGAAGGCGATCTGGTCACCGCGCGGGCTCCATTCAGGCGTGGCGCAGCGCCCGCCGAAAAAGCTGATGCGCTTCTGGTTGGTGCCATCAGCGTTCATCACATAGCATTGCTGGCTGCCCGAACGGTCGCTTTCAAACACGATTTTACTGCCATCGGGCGAATAGGATCCGCCCACATCGATGCCCGGATTGTCGGTCAGCTTGACGCTCGCTCCGCCGGTGGCAGGCACGCGGTAGATGTCGGTATTGCCCGCCACAGCCATCGAATAGAGGATATTGCGGCCATCGGGCGACCAGCGCGGGGCGATGGTAGGGTTGCGGTTTTCAGTCACCAGCGTCTGCTTGCCCGTGCCGATGTCATAGACATAGATGCGCGGATTTCCGTCGACATAGGACAGATACAGGATCTTCGAATAATCGGGTGAATAACGCGGAGTAAGCGCGGTGGCGCTGCCGAGAGTCAGGAAACGATGGTTGGCCCCGTCGCTATCCATGATCGCCAGCCGCTTTACCCGGCGATCTTTCGGCCCGGTTTCCGCGATATAGGCGATGCGACTGTCAAAGAACGGGCTTTCCCCGGTCAGGCGCGAGAAGATCAAGTCGCTGCACTTGTGCGCCGCGCGCCGCCAGTCCGCCGGGCCGACCACCCAGCCTTCGCGCACCAATTCATCCTGCAAGGCGACATCATAGAGATAGCAGCCGACCACCAGCTTGCCATCGTCACGCGCGCGGACATAGCCGTGCACCAGCATTTCCGCGCTGCGCCCGCTCCATGTGGAGAAGGCCGGGGCGGTGATCTGGTTGAAGGCAGGCTGCGGCAGGCTGTCGGGGCCGACCGGCTTGAACAGCCCGTTATTGCGCAGGTTGGCGGTGATGACGCGGGCAACTTCGCGGCCTAGCGCGCCGGTGCCATCGGCATTGGCCGGGGTCGGGCGGTCGCGGTCGGTGGCAAAGGCCGGGATGGCGATGCCGATGTCCGACCATGCGTTTTCATCGGTGACGGTGAAGGAAATGCCCTCTTCCGCCTGCGCCGCAGAAGCATCGGTCGCGGTGGTTTCCACCCGGCCATCCTCGGTGATCGGGGCGCCAAGATCCTGCGCCATCGCCGCCGTGGGCAAAGCGGAGGTCAGCAAAAGGGCGGCAAGAATTGCGGGTTTCATCGTGATGTATTCCTATCAAAGCGAGCGCCCCGGACAGTCTTCCAGGCCTCGTAATATTCGGCAGGCAAATCAAACGGCGCGGCCAGTTGCACTGCGCGAATGGCATTTTCCGCATGGCGCGCTGCCTGTGCGCGGTTGGCATCGTTGATCCCGCTCTGGTTGCGCACACGCGGGCGGCCTTTAAGGCTTCCATCCGGGTTCAGATCAAAGTCGACCAAAGTTACAAGTTGGTCAACCTCCAAACCCTGCGGCGCGGTCCAATGCGGCTTGACCTGACGCGCCAACGCCTGCCCGATCGAGGCCTTGGCGCTCGCCCCGATTTGCGAAGCAGGGATGCGGGTTTCTGTCGTGGTGGTGGATGAACCGGCCCCGCCGAGGAAATCATCGCCAATCCGGCTGCCCCCGCCCGCCTCCGCCGGTTTGGCGGGCGCAGCGCTGGGCTTGGGCGCGGGGGTGCGGGTGGTGCGTTTCGGCTGGGGCGGCGGAGTAGCCGCGGCACGCTCGGTGCGTTCGGGCTGCACCGGATCGGGCGCAGGCGCGGGGGCATCGGACAGCGTCGGCGCAATCGCGGCGCGGCTTTCCGCCACCGGATCGGGCGAGGCCGCCTCAAGCCCCACCTCGGTCGCAAGGCTCACCGTCATGCGCTCGGGAAACACCGACACTTCGCTGCGCACCGCCTGCATCAACAGAACGGCCACCAGCACGCCGTGCAGCCCCAATGCTGCGGCAAGGCCAACCTTCTCCTCGCTCCGGAACGCCATTTCACCCACCATGGTTCTGCAGTTATGGGGCCGAAACTGAACCATCGGTGACCAGCGAGATCGAAGTGAAGCCCGCCCGGCCCAATTCCCCCATCACCGCCATCACCCGGCCATAATCGAGGCTGCGGTCGCCGCGCAGCACGATCAGCGGCGGCTGACCGCCCCGATCCAGCGCCTCAAGCGCAGCGGGAAGCCCTCCGCTCGGCACGGCGGTATCCTCGATATAGATCACCCCGGCCCGGTCGATCGAGATTGTTATCTGATCGGGGGTCTCCTCTACCGGCGCGGCGCGGCTTTCGGGCAGTTCGACCGGAACGCCGACGGCGGGCAGCGTAACCGTGACCATGAAGATGATCAACAGCACCAGCATCACGTCAACCAGCGGCGTCACGTTGATTTCCGACATGGCGGCACGGCGCGCGCGCTTGCCCCGGCGGGCGGAGGAGGACACACCCATACCCATCATTGCCCTCCTTCGTCATTGCGAGGAGCCGCAGGCGACGCGGCAATCCATGGCCCACCCTTTGAACCGAGTGCCTCGGCCCACGGATTGCTTCGCTTCGCTCGCAATGACGAATTATCCTTCATCATGCTCTGTCCAACTCGCGGCTGAGTCCGGCGTGCACCTTGTCGGAGAACCGTTGCAGCTTCGCTTCATAGACATTCACCGCGCCTGAAAAGCGGTTATAGGCGATCACCGCAGGGATTGCCGCGAACAAGCCGATGGCAGTGGCAAACAGCGCCTCGGCGATGCCGGGGGCGACCACGGCCAGCGAAGCGCTTTGCTGTGCGCCGATCTGGAAGAAACTGTTCATGATCCCCCATACCGTGCCGAACAGGCCCACAAACGGCGCGACCGATCCGACCGTGGCAAGGAAGTTCAACCGCCCGGCCAGTTCGTCGGCTTCCTCGGCAATCTGGCTGTCCATCGCCGCGCTGATCCGCTGGCGGGTGGCGTCGCGATCAAACGGTTGTTTGGCGGTGGAACGCTTCCATTCATCCAGCCCAGCACCGGCCACGCGCGCGGCGGGAACTGCCTTGCGCGCCTGTTTGGTCAGCAGGCCTTCGCGGTCTCGCTGCGCCCAGAACTCGGTTTCGTATTCGCGCGATTTTCTGGCCAGCCCGCCAATCCGCAGGCTGAACGAGACGATGATCATCCACACCCAGATGCTGGCGAGGATCAGGCCCACCATCACCGCTTGCACGATGATATCGGCCTGAAGAAACAGTTCGACCGGATCAAGCCGGGTGGCAGCAGGGGCAGCGGTAACGGCACTGAGCAGGGCAAGCGTCACGGGTTCAGGTTTCCTCGTTCATGAAAGTCTGGAAGGCAGCGCGCCAGGCGGCGGGCTGGCGGCGGGGGCGACCGTCTAGGGTAATGAAGCCGACCCGCAGGTGGGCTTCGCACAAGGTATCATCCCCCCGCCTTGCAATCTGGTGCATCCGGCACGACGCCGCGCCAAGTTCGGTGCAGCGGGTTTCGATCACCACATCATCATCCAGCTTTGCGGGGCGTAGATATTTCA
>JAHJSJ010000252.1 GCA_018830415.1 Alphaproteobacteria bacterium
CTTGCTGGGCGTAGAGGTGCATGATGTCGATTGCGCCACCGTGCTGATGCCCGCCGAGGTGATCGACCGCTGCGCCCGCGTGGGCATTCGCACCGTTCCCACCGGGATCGAACATGGCACGGTCACGGCAATCCTTGCCGATGGCCCGGTCGAAATCACCACCTTGCGCCGCGATGTCGCCACCGATGGCAGGCGCGCCACCATCGCCTTTGCCCGCGACTGGGCAGAGGATGCCGCGCGGCGCGATTTCACCATCAACGCGCTCTATGCCCATCCTGAAACGCTGGAAATTGCCGATTATTTCGGCGGGCTGGATGATCTGGCGGCGCGGCGGGTGCGGTTCATCGGCGATGCGCGCGAACGGATAGCCGAGGATCACTTGCGCATCCTGCGCTATTACCGCTTTCAGGCGCGCTTTGGCGCGGCGCTGGATGCCGAGGCGGAGGCTGCCTGTGCTGACCTCGCCCACACCTTGAAAGGGTTGAGCCGGGAACGGGTGGCAGCGGAATTGCTCACGCTGCTTGCCCTGCCTGATCCGCACGCCACGCTGGAACGGATGCGCACGCACGGCGTGCTCGGCGTGATCCTGCCCGAAGCCTGCGCCGCGCAACTCGCCGCGCTTGCCCGGCTGATCACGCAGGAGGACGCGCAAGGGGTCGCCCCCGATCCGGTGCGGCGGTTGGCAGCCCTGCTTCCCCCTTCGCCCGATGTCGCCGAGACGGTCGCCGCGCGGCTGCGGCTGTCCAAAACGCAGCGCGCGCGGTTGATTGGCGCAGCTGAACGCGTGGCAGACGACACCGCCAACCCCCACGCGCTTGCCTATCGTGTCACAGTGCCGTCGGCGGTTGACCGGCTGCTGCTGCTGGGCGGCGATGCGCGTGCGCTGATTGGCTGGACGCCGCCGGTCTTCCCGCTGAAAGGCGGCACGATTGTCGCACGCGGAGTTACCGCTGGCCCGGCGGTCGCGCGTGTGCTGCAAGCGGTGGAGCAACGCTGGGTCGCTGAAGGTTTTCCCGATCCCGCACGGGTCGAAACCCTGCTCAACGAGGAATTGGCAAAGACCTCGACGTGACCTGCCCGACGGGATGAACTGGGGCTAAAGAGCGGCGGGCTGCATTCAAGGGCGGTACCTTGCGGTTGTCAGCCGCGTCCGGCGCGGGCTAGGAACACGTCACGGGTCAGTGTACCGTATTCGCTACCGCGAAGGCAGCAGCGTTGCGATTGACCTTGGCCACACTCTCTGGCCTCTCGCTGCGGCCAACCTGGTCGCTGGGATCCTCCGTATCCCGCAGAGCTTGTCGTCCCGTTCGGCAATCCTCCGGCAACGTGTAACAATGGAGTACATCAATGAAATCTGTTAAGCTGGCGCTGATTGCCGCCGTGTTTACTGCGACCCCCGCAGTGGCTTTCGCACAGGACGTGGGCGCGACAATCTACGGCAATGACGGCAACCCGATCGGCACGGTCGATCAGAAGACCGAACAGGTGGTCGTGATCAACACCGGCAAGCACAAGGCCCCGATTCCCGCCAATCTGTTGTTCGAAAACGATAAGGGTCACGCCGTCAACGCGACCACGGCACAGATTGATGCGATGATGGATCAACAGCTCGCTGCCGCCGCGGCCAAGCGTGATGCGGCGCTGGTCACTGGTACGGCGGTGGTGTCAATCAACGGCAATCCGGCAGGCACGCTGGGCGAGGTTGATCTGGCGGCCGATGAAATCACGCTGGAAAGCCCCGACGGGCCGATCTTGCTCAAGAAAGAATATTTCATGGTCGATAACGATGGCCAGCTCAAGGCGCTGGTTACGCGTGATCAGATCGCCAACGCTGCCGCTAGCCGCAAGACGGGCGGATAACCTTACCGACCGCTCCCTCACAAGGGCCGTAATCGGGCTGCGGGCGCTGTAATCGCATCCGCAGCCCTTTTTGCCTGTCAATTACAGCGTCAGTCAAACCGGCCCGACTTGGGGAAGCCCTGCGGCGGCATCCGCCCGGCGGCCCCGCGCGCCACCTTCCACATGCGGATTTCGGTTTCGGTGCGGGTGCGTTCGCCCGATCCGCCCATCTGCCAGCTTAACCCGTCACCCAGCACAAAGGTAATCGCGTCGGAAAGCCCGCCGTCGCGGTAGCGCTGCAATTGCACCCCCTGCCCGCGCACCATCACCGGGAGCTCTTCAAGGTTGAACACCACTAGCTTGCGGTTGTCCCCGACGCAGGCGACATGATCGTGGGCGGCCGCAATCTCGCGGATCACCCGCAGCGCAGCTCCATCTTTCAGGTTCACCACCTGCCGTCCTTTGCGGGTTTCGGCCAGCAGATCATCCATCGCCGCGACAAAGCCTTTGCCGTGGCTTGAGGCGAGCAGCAACCGCCCGCCCGGACGGTGCACCATCATCGCAGCGATCGCGGCTTCGCTTTCAAGGTCGACCATGGTGCGCACCGGTTCGCCAAATCCGCGCGCACCGGGCAGCCTGTCGCAGCCGAGCGTATAGAATCGCCCGTCAGATGCAGCCAGCAACAGCTTGTCCGTCGTCTGCGCGTGGAGGATGAAGGCGAGGCTGTCGCCCTCCTTGTATTTGAATTCCTGATCCAGCGGCACGTGGCCGCTCGCCGCGCGGATCCAGCCTTTCTGGCTGAGGATCACCGTGACCGGGGCCTTTTCAATCATCGCATCCATGCTGAATTCGACCGCAGGCGCGGCTTCGGCAATCAGCGTGCGGCGCGCGCCCAGCGCAGTATCCTCGGCATATTCCTTGCGCAGCGCCTTCAAGTCGCGTTTCAGCCGGGTGCGCTGTTTGGCGGGGCTTTCGAGCAGCGCCAGCAATTCCGCCTCCTCTGCCAGCAATGCGTCCTGCTCCTTGCGCAGCTCCATTTCCTCCAGCTTGCGCAATGACCGCAGCCGCATGTTGAGGATCGCTTCGGCCTGCCGGTCGGTAAGGTCGAATTCGGCCATCATCAGCGGCTTTGGCTCGTCCTCGGTGCGGATGATTTCGATCACCCGGTCAAGGTTGAGGAAGGCGATGATGTAACCGCGCACCAGTTCCAGCCGCGATGCGATCTTGTCCAGCCGGTGCTGCGCGCGGCGTTGCAGGATGTCGATCTGTGCCGCCGTCCAGCTGCCCAGCAGTTCTTTCAGCCCCATCACCATCGGGGTGCGCCCCAAACCGGGCTGCGCATCGAGCACGTTGAGGTTGAGGCTGAACCGGGTTTCAAGATCGGTCAGCTTGAACAGGCTTTCCTTCAGCAGGTCAGGATCGACATTGCGGCTTTTGGGGGTGAGCACGATGCGGATCGCGGTGTCGCTTTCGTCGCGCACGTCCTCGAGGATCGGCAGTTTGCGGTCACCGATCAGCGCGGCAATCTGTTCGATCAGCTTGCCCTTGGGCACCTGATAGGGGATTTCCGAAATGACCAGCTGCCACTGCCCGCTGCCCAGCCGTTCGATCCCGGCGGCGATATCGTCGGTATCCCTGGCCTCGGGCGCATGGAACCGCCCGCGCAGACGGAAGCTCCCTCGCCCGGTGCGATACGCCTCGGCAATGCTGGCCGCGCTGTCGATCACCTGCCCGCCGGTGGCAAAATCGGGGCCGCGAAACAGCTCCATCAGCCGCGCATGTTCGACGTGGGGATTGTCGATCAGTTCCAGCGTTGCGTCGATGATCTCCGCGACATTGTGGCTGGGGATGCTGGTCGCCATGCCGACCGCGATCCCGCTGGAACCGTTGGCGAGCAGGTTGGGGAAGATGCCGGGGAAAATTTCCGGCTCGATCTCCTCCCCGTTGTAAGTCGGGATAAAATCGACCGTGCCTTCATCCAGGCCCGCCATCAGCGCCAGCGCGGTCTTGGTCAGCCGCGCTTCGGTATAGCGGTAGGCGGCGGCGTTATCGCCATCGACATTGCCGAAGTTGCCCTGCCCTTCAACCAACGGATAACGCAGCGCAAAATCCTGCGCGAGCCGCACCATCGCATCGTAGACCGATGCATCGCCATGCGGGTGATATTTGCCGATCACATCGCCCACCACGCGCGCCGATTTCTTGAACGCGGATGACGGATCAAGCTTCAGCTGCCGCATCGCCCATAGCAGGCGGCGGTGCACCGGCTTCAACCCATCGCGCAGATCAGGGAGTGAGCGCGCAGTGATCGTGGACAGCGCATAGACCAGATAACGTTCAGACAGCGCCGCATCGAAGGGCGCATCGACAATCGCATCAAAGCTGTCGTCAGGCGGGGTGATGACGGGATCGGACATGGTGCCCGTCTAGCAACCTGCGGGCGGTGCCGGGAGAGGGGTTTCCACAGGGTTGAAGCGATCACATCCGCCGCAGATCATTGCTTTCAGACGGCACGCTGACGGTCAGCCCGTCCATCGCGGCGGTCAGTTCGATCTGGCACGAAAGCCGCGAAGTGCGCCGCGCCCCGGCGGCGAAATCGAGCATGTCCTCCTCCTCCTCGGCGGCAGGCGGCAGGCGGTCGAACCATTCGGCGGCGACGATCACGTGGCAGGTTGAACACGCCATCTGCCCTTCGCAGGTGCCCTCCAGCGGCAGACCCGCCGCCTGGCCTGCGCGCAGCAGATTGTCGCCCACCTCGCACGCCGTTTCCACCCGCTTTCCATGGGGATCGACGAAGGTGATGGTAATGCTCACAGGCCTTGCTCCTTGGCAGCGGCAAGAATCGTTGCGGCGGCGGTTTCGATGTCCTGAGCGGCGGTATAGCGGCCAAACCCAAGCCGGATCGAGCTTTTTGCCTGCGCATCGCTGAGGCCGACGGCGCGCAGCACATGGCTTGGCCGCCCTGATCCGCTGGCGCAGGCGCTGCCGGCCGAGAACATCACATTGCGGCAATCTGACATCAAGCGGGCGACGTCGAGGCCTTCTGATCGCACATTGAGATTGCCGGGCCAGCGGTGGTCGACGCTGCCGTTGACCTCCCATGCCGCAAAGGCATCGCGGGCAATGTTCGCCAAATGTTTCACGTGAAACATTTGCTCCGCCATATCCGCCGCCGCCACCTGTGCTGCCGCGCCAAACCCGGCGCACAGCGCGGGCGAGAGCGTGCCTGAGCGCAAGTTAGCCTCCTGCCCGCCGCCCCAAAGCAGGGGTGCGGGGCGCGGCGCGTCTGCGGCGATCCACAAGGCACCAATCCCCTTTGGCCCGTGAATCTTGTGCGCCGATACCGCGATGTAGTCGGGTCTAAAGGGGGTCAAGGCAAGCCTAGCATAGGCTTGGACGGCATCAACCAGAACACGCGCTCCGGCGGTGTGAGCGATAGCGATGGCCTCGGCCAGTGGATGGATCACGCCGATTTCATTATTGACAGCCATCACCGCGACAAGCCCGGTTGCGGGCGTGATCGCGGCCTTCAGCGCGGCCAAGTCTGCGCGGCCATCGGGCAGGACGGGGAGCACGGTGAAGCGCCGCCCCTGCGCCTCCACCACCCGCGCGCAATCGAGCACCGCAGCGTGTTCGGTGGCGAAGGTGATGACATCGCCCGGCGTGCCTTGCAGCACCATGTTGAGCGCCTCGGTCGCGCCGGAGGTAAAGATCACTTTCCCATCTTTGGGCAGCAGCGCCGCCACGCGTTCGCGCGCCGTCTCCACCGCGGCGGCCGCCATCCGGCCCATGCGGTGCGCGCTGTGCGGATTGCCGAAGGTGTCGCTGTCCGGCCCGCCCAGCCAACGCAGCATCGCCTCGCGCGCCTCGGGGGCGAGCGGGGTGGTGGCTTGGTAATCGAGGTAGATCATCGGTTCACGCCCCCACCCTCGTCATTGCGAGCGCCGCAGGCGCGCGGCAATCCAGAGCGTATCGCGAGACACTCTGGATTGCTTCGCTGCGCTCGCAATGACGAACTAACATAACGAAGCCCAAGCATCGGCAAACCGTTCCAACTCCTGCGCGCGGGTGTTCCACCCCAAACTCACCCGGATGGTGCGCGCGGCCACATCATCGGGCACTCCGAACGCATCAAGCACCCGGCTTTTCTTGAGCGTGCCGGAAGAACACGCGCTCCCCGCCGACACGGCAAAGCCCATGGCATCCAGCCGGATCAGCAATGCCTGCGCGCTGATCGTGGGGTGGGCGACCGAGATAATATGGGAGCATTGAAAGCCCGGCGCGATCACCTCACCATGACGGAAAAGCGCGTTCTTCAAGTCGAAATGCTGTTCAACCGTGGTTGCCCAACTGTCCAGCCCGCCCGCTTCCAGCGCCGCTGCCATGCCAAGCGCGCCGGGCAGGTTCTCGGTGCCCTGACGATAACCGCGTTCATGCCCGCCGCTCGGCTCCAGCAGATTGAAATCGCGCACCAGCAATGCGCCGATCCCGATCGGTCCGCCGAACTTATGTGCGCTGACGACGATCATGTCGACATCAGGAAGCGTCATCTTTCCGGCACTTTGCGAGCAATCGACGAGCAGTTGCCCTCCGCTCTCACGGACCGATTCCGCCAACTTGCCTTGCAGATATGGCATTAAATTCGTGCCAGTTTCCGAATTGATTTGCTGCACTGCCACCAGAGCGCCAGCGCTGTTTGCCAGCGTCTCGGGATCAACTTCGCCGTCAGTAACCGGCACAACCTCCGCATCCGGCGCAGCGCGAAACACCGCGTCATGCTCGACCGCGCTGACAATCCGGCGCGTTACCGGTTCTTGGCCAACCTTGGCTCGGTTCAGCGCAATCCACAGCGCCTCGCTCGCACCGCTCGTGAAGATCAGCTCCCCATCCCACCCCAGCGACCGCTTCACCCGCTCACGCGCATCCTCCAGCGCGGCGCGCGCCTTGCGCCCTTCGGCGTGGGGCGAGGACGGGTTGGCCCACAGCCGGAACCCCTCCTCCATCGCCGCCTTTGCCTCGGGCCGCAGCGGCGATGTGGCCGCGTGGTCGAGATAGATCCGCTCCGGAATGGCTCAGCCCCTACAAAAAATTGCGAATTGCGCGCGCGTCCCTATATAGAGCGCGCTTTCGCGGACGCCACCCGGCGTAGCGCGGCCCCTCGATCAACAAGGTTCACCAATGCCATCCGTCATCTTCCCCGGCCCCGAAGGCCGTCTTGAAGGCCGTTTCTCCCCGCCACCGCGCCCACGTGCGCCCGTGGCGATGATACTGCACCCGCACCCCGAAGGCGGCGGCACCATGAACGACCGGATCGTGCAGCGGCTTTACAAAACCTTTGCCGATCGCGGCTTTGCCACCCTGCGGTTCAACTTTCGCGGTGTGGGCCGTTCGCAAGGCAGTTTCGATTCCGGCATCGGCGAGCTTTCCGACGCGGCGAGCGCATTGGATTGGGTGCAGTCGATCCACCCTGAGGCACAAAGCACCTGGATTGCGGGCTATTCTTTCGGCGCGCTGATCGGGATGCAATTGCTGATGCGCCGCCCCGAAGTGCGCGGGTTTATCTCGGTCGCGCCGCCCGCCAATATGTATGATTTCAGCTTCCTCGCCCCCTGCCCCGCCAGCGGCATCTTTGTGCAGGGCGCGGCCGATACCGTGGTGCAGCCGATTGCGGTGCAAAAACTGGTCGACAAGCTGCGCACGCAAAAGCACATCACCATCCACCACGAAGAAATCCCCCGCGCCAACCACTTCTTCGAAAACGAAATTGAAGAATTGATGGGCTCGGTGAACAATTATCTGGATTTCCGGCTCAACCCGGACTGTCCGATCAAATAGGACGGCGCTGCGCTAACCTTCCCCGGCGGATTTGATCTGGGAGATCGGTGCCTCACCGCTGCTGGTGGGCACCGTCAAGATCAGCACGTTGAGCACCGCGATCACGGCCAGCACCACCATCAGCGCGGGCTGTTTCATCTGCCCGGTGCGCCGCCACAGCACAAACGCGCCCACCACCAGAGCCAGCGCGGCGAGCATCACGATCGAGAGCACGATATCGGTCATGCGGCATCTTAGCTCGCGATCCCGCCTGCACGCAATTGACTTGCGGGGGCCGCCTCGTCAAACCTTGCCCCATGAGAGAGAACCACGCTGATTTCACCCGCCGCCAGACCCTTGCCGCGCTGGGCGGCGTATCCGCCCTTGCGCTGCTGCCCGCCTGCGCCGCAACCGCCACCGCGCCCAATGCTGCCGCGCCGGTCGCTGGGCTTGACCCTGATGCCGCGCTGGACAGGATCGCCTACCGGATGCTCGCCCATGAACCGGGCCGCGCCACCGGGCTGGGCGTGGACACGGGCGAATATGCCGCGTGGCGATCAACCTTCGGCACGGCGGGCGAGCAAGGGCGCAGCGAATATGCGGCCACGCTCAAGGAACTGGTCGCCGAAGCCCGCTCCTACCCCAAGGATGGCCTGACCAGCGATCAGCAGATCGGGTTTGAGGTCGTCGAAACCGCGTTTTCCAAAGCGCTTGAAGGCATGGCGATGCCCTACGGCGATGTCGCGGTCGGCAGCTGGCGCAATGCGCCCTATGTGGTGATCCAGAATGTTGGCGGCTATATTGATCTGCCGCGTTTCTTCGGTTCGACCCAGCCCTTGAAATCATCCGAAGATATCGGCCCTTATATGGATCGCCTCGCCGAAGTTCCCGCGATCCTCGACGGAGAGCTTGACCGCATCCGCGCCGCGCGCGCCATGGGCGTGGTGCCGCCGGCCTTCCTGATCGACAAGGCCATCGCCCAGATGGAAGCGAGCCTTAAAGGTGCGAATGAAAGCTACGCCGGGCCGCTCACCGCCGCACCGTTCAACACCGGTAACTGGGCCGCACCGCAAGCCGGACGGATTGTCGCCAACGGGATTGTCCCCCCGCTCGAACGCCAGATCGCCGAACTCAAAATCCAGCGCAGCCTTGCCAAGGATAGCGCCGGGATGTGGGCGCAGCCGATGGGCGATGAATATTACAGCTGGGCGGTCGGCGCATCGACCACCACCGCGATGACGCCCGATGAAATCCACCGTCAGGGCTTGGCCGAACTCGATGAAATCCACGCGCGGATGGACCCGATCCTGCGCGAAATTGGCTACACCACCGGCAGCGTGGGTGACAGGATGCGCGCGCTGTCAGACGATCCGCGTTACAAATTTGCCGAGGGCGATCCGGGGCGCGAGGAAATCTTCGCCTTCATCAATGACCGGGTGGCGTGGATCAAATCGCAGATGCCGCGCGCGTTCAACCAACTGGTCGATCCGCCATTGGAAATCCGCCGCCTACCGCTGGCCGAGGAACCCGGCGCGCCGGGCGCTTACGGCGGGGCGGGCAGCAAGGATGGTTCGATACCGGGGCGGTTCTGGATCAACCTGCGCACCACCGATCTGCACCGCAAATATGATCTGGCCGACCTTGCCTTCCACGAATCGATCCCCGGCCATGTGTGGGAGGGCGAATTTTCCAACCGCCTGCCGCTGATCCGATCGATCCTCGCCTTCAACGCTTTTTCCGAAGGCTGGGCGCTTTATGCCGAGCAATTGGCGGATGAGCTGGGCGCTTATGATGAATTCAAGGTCGGGCGGCTGGGATACCTGCAATCGCTCGCCTTTCGCGCCTGCCGGTTGGTGGTGGACACCGGCCTGCACTCCAAACGCTGGACGCGTGAACAGGGGCGGCAGTTCTTCGTCGAACGCAACGGTTCCAAGGTCGAAGAGGTCGCGTCGGAAGTCGATCGCTATTGCAGCTGGCCGGGACAGGCCTGCGGTTACAAGATCGGCCACAGCGAAATCGTGCGCCAACGCGCGCGGGCGCAGGCGGAACTGGGCGGCGCGTATGATTTCAAAGCGTTCAACACCGCCGTGGTGCTGGGCGGCAACGCCCCGCTGAGCGTGGTGGCGAACACGGTCAGCCGCTATATCGCGGGTGCGCGGGGGTAAGCGCACAGCGCGGTCTGCCTGCACGTAGGCAAAGGTGCTGGCAAACGGCAGATTTTTCATTATCATTGTCCCCTCGCAGTGCAGTCGCAGGCAAAGCGCGAGGGGTTGGGCAATGAAATTTGGAGAGATCGTACGCGTTATGGCGGCGGGGTGGCTGTTGGTGTTGGCCCATCCGGCGCTGGCCGAATGGTACGAAGCGTCAAGTGACCACTTCGTGATCTATGCCGATGATAGTGAACGCGATATCCAGCGATTTGCCGAAAACCTTGAACGCTATCACAGCGCGATGGCGTTTTTGACCGAGCGCAGCCTGGAAACACCCAGCCCATCCAACCGCGTCGTGATCTATGCGGTTGGCGGCGCGAAC
>JAHJSJ010000253.1 GCA_018830415.1 Alphaproteobacteria bacterium
GGGCTGATCGAACTGACCGATGATGACAGGCAAGTGCTGCTGGGCGCGTTCCTCGCCATTGCTGCCAAATTGCAGGGCGAGGAACGCGAACAGGCATTGGCCCTGTGGCGCAGGCGCGGCAAACGCGCCTTTGAACAAACAGAGTAAGAACAAAGGTGCAGGCCGAGTCCGGCTTTGCTACACTCATCCGACCATGCGCACCGACCTTGATCATCTGCCCCCGCAAAAGCAGCGCGAGCTTGAGCGTGTGGTGCAGCTGATCTTTGAGGAGTTCGACGACGCCTTCGCGCTCGCCAGGCACGATTGGAAGAAGGCCGGGCGCATTCTCAAGGTGATCCTCTACGGCAGCTATGCGCGCGGCACCTGGGTCGATGAACCGCACACCGCCAAAGGCTACCGCTCCGACTTCGATCTCCTGATGATCGTCAGCGACAAGCGGCTGACCGACAGGGTCAAGTACTGGGCCAAGCTCGATGAGCGGCTGATGCGCGAATATGGCGTGACCGGCACGCTCCAGACCCCCGTCAACTTCATCGTCCACACCCTGCAGGAGGTGAACGACGGGCTTGCCCACGGGCGGTACTTCTTCATGGACGTGAAGGCCGAAGGGATCGCGGTCTATCAGTCCGATGACACTGAGCTGCACACGCCCAAGCCGAAGACGGCGACGCAGGCGCTAGCGATGGCGCAGGAGTACTTCGATGAGTGGTTCCCGCTAGCTATACAGCGTTTTGAGATCTCAAAGCTGGGCCAGGAACGAGGCTTTCTGAAGCCTGCAGCCTTTGATCTGCATCAGACGACAGAGTTTCTCTACCACTGCGTGCTGCTCGTCTGCACGTTCTATACGCCGCATAATCACAACCTTGCCTTCCTGCGCACGCAGGCGGAGCGCATCGATGCGCGCCTGACCTATGTCTGGCCGCGCGATACCAAGCGCGATCGCGCGCGGTTCGAGAAGCTCAAGGATGCGTACGTCAAGGCGCGATATTCAAAGCACTACCGGGTCACCAAGGACGAGCTCGAATGGCTCAACGCGCAAGTCGAAGAGCTCGGCCGCGTCGTGCATGAGGTCTGCTCAGAGCGGATCGAAAAGCTGCGCACCGACGCCTCCAAATTTCCCTGATCAGCACTTTTCAGTAGCATCCACAGCCACCGCAAGCCGAAGTCTCTCCGGCTGGCGGTGGCAGGCAGGACAATGCTCTAAGCATAGAGATAGAAGCTTTCAGGTTCCTGCTGCCGGAGTCGATCAATTTCGCCTGTTCCAATCGCACCGAAACTGCTCAGATCCTGCCGGATCATGGCAAGCTTTCGGGCGATCTCGACATCTGGGGCTGTGTCGTTTGCGCTTGGATGCGCCAACAATTCTGCAAGATCAACTCTCGGCTGCAGCATATGCGAAGGCGGCGTGCTCACCTTGACAGAACCACCCGGCGCATCAGGCAAGCCGCCAATCCGTGCAGGGCCGCCCCAGACCATATTTTCCGCAGGATCAAGCCGCGGACGTTCGATGGTCGGCTGAACAACTGGCTCCGTTTGGGTCTGCTCCTGAGCGGCGCTGCTTGCGGCGGTTCCGGTCCCGGCAATTTCGACCGGAGAAGAATTGTCGGCGAACCCGATAGCGGGCGCGTCCGGGCCCTGAGCGGCATCTAGCGCAATTCCAGCGAACGCAGGAGCGATTGCGACAGGATCGACATCGAGCAGTTTGACGACCAGTTCCGATCCAAGCTGTTGCTGGAATGGCTGGAACCTCATGAAGTAGGTCGACGCCGGGTCGAACACCCGTTGAAGCGGCATCGGCTGCCGCTCTAAATTCGCCGTGACGGTAAGCGCAGATTGGCGAAGCGCGGATGCTGTTTTGTCCTCCGCAACAACCCGGTCGAACAGATCCGTGATGCGCTGCGGGCTCGCAGCGCCGAACATCTCGAAGAGCTCGCCCATCGAACGCTGAAACGCTGCGCGTCCGAAGTTGCCGTCGCGGCGCTGCGCGAGGAAAAGGTCCGGCCCGAGCAAATCAAATTTGGAGGCAAGACTTGTTGTCGCGGCAGCGCTCGCGGTTGCCGGCCGATAAGCGAGCGACACGTCAGCTGCAGTGCTGGTGGTGCCGTTGGCCCGTACGAAGGTGGTGGTCGCCGCGATGATATTGCGATCCAGCTTTACGCTGTCTTGGGTCGGCGTCAAAGTGCTGAGCCTGATCGCGACAATCCCTGCTTCTTCAAGCGAGAGCAGTTCACCTGCATCGGTCCGACCATTCCCGTTACGATCTTGCCACACGCGCAGCTCGCCGAAGCGAGCGTCGTCGTTGTTGACCACGCCGTCGCCATTTCCGTCGAGCCGCGTCAGGCCCTGGAGTCCGCTGCGGGCCTCCCTGTCCTCGCTCGCAAGCGAGAGCTCGGCTGCCTCGGTTATCAAGCCATCATTGTTCCGGTCGATCACGAGGAAACCGTCATCGCGCCCGATCCAGCCGGTATCGTCAGTAGCGCCATCTCCAGCATAGTCGAAGCTTGCGCGCGATTTCTTGCGGCTGACCAGCTCAATGCCGTCGCCATCCAGATCAAGTACCACCGGTGCGAACATACCGAAGGTGCCGTTACTGAAGGTCAGGACGGTGTTAGCCTCCAGTTGCCCGGCCAGCGGATCGATGCCCGACCGAGCACGCCGCGGCGTCACAGTAAGAGCGCCCCTGGCAGCACCGATGCGATACTTCGAAGCCTGACGGTCAAAATCATAGTGGGTTGCCGCCAACGAAGGCAGATTGGTAGCCGCCGAGAAGTAAGTCAGCGCAGCATCAGCGAATGTTCGGGTCGAGCCGTTGACCAACGTAAAGATCCCGGTATTCGCGATCGCCACCTCGCCGAATTCGGTGACAGCATCATTGGGCGTACCGGCGAGGTTGATCGACCGGATGCCAACGTCCGCTAGGCTGGCAATTTCGCCCTCATCAACCGACCCGTCACTATCTGCATCGCGCCACACACCGAAATCGGCAAAGCGCGTGTCGGTAGCGTCCAGAATGCTATCCCCGTTGCTGTCGAAGGCTCTCAGGCCAGCAAGATCGGTCGCGGCGTTGGGTACGTCGTCGACGAAACTGATCTCATCGACCCCCGACATTGTGCCGTCACTGTCGCGGTCAAGGAAGAGAAAGGCGTCGCCTGCGCTAATCCAGCTGGTGTCGTCGGCCAGCCCGTCACCATCGAGGTCGAACTGCGCATCGCTGTCAGCTGCAGAGACTGTTGCGATGCCGTTGCCGTCGAGATCGAGGATGATAGGCGAGGTAATTCCGACCGTTTGCCCGTCGCCGAACTGCAATGTTTCCACACTGATAAGGGTATCCGTTCCCTCGTCTGCGCCGGTTACCGTCACATCGTCACGGATCTGGAACGTCCCTCCGCCCGTGAGCATGGAATACTCGGTCGACAGTCCGGCATATGTGGCAACATCGGTTCCGGAGCTGCCGTTCAGAGTGTCGTTGCCAAGCCCACCCGTAATCACATCATTGCGAATTGTTCCGAGGATAGAATCGTCCCCGTCTGTGGTCTGGTCAGCAAGGTAGGCCGCATCGATCAGCGCGCGGTTCCAGACCGTGCCATCAGCAAACCGGAACTCGTTGACGCCGCCTTCGCGTCCGCCGCTCCGTCCGCCGGTCCGCTGCCAGTTCAGCGTTATCGATCCGGGGCTTCCGTCGAAAGTGACGACATAATGCTCGCCCGAAACAGCAAAGCGAAGGTCCTCGGCTGCTATGCCCGCGCCAAACTCCAGTATGTCGAAGCTGCCGTAGTAGGCCTGCCACTCGGCAATTGTGTCATCGCCATCGCCCAGGTTGTAGACGTAGGTATCATCGTCATCACTGCCCTCAAGCACATCATTGCCTGCCCCGCCGATGAGCCTGTCATTGTAGAGCCCGCCCTTAAGCGTATCATTCCCGGCACCGCCTTCGATGACATCGCTACGATTGGTGCCCAAGATCAAGTCGTCGCCGCCTGTAGTTTGGTCAGCCAGATAGGCCGCGTCGATCTGCGCGCGGTTCCAGACCGTGCCATCAGTAAACCGGAACTCGTTCACGCCGCCTTCGCGTCCACCGCTGCGTCCGCCGGTCCGCTGCCAGTTGAGTGTAATCGATCCGGGGCTTCCGTCAAAGGTGACGACATAATGCTCGCCCGACACGGCGAAGCGAAGGTCCTCGGCGGCTATGCCTGCACCAAACTCCAAAATATCGAAGCTGCCGTAATAGGCCTGCCACTCGGCAATTGTGTCATCGCCGTCTCCCAGATTGTAGACGTAGGTGTCGTTCTGGTCATTGCCTTCGAGCAGATCATTGCCTGCCCCGCCGATGAGCCTGTCACTGTAGAGCCCGCCCCTGAGCGTATCATTGCCGGCGCCGCCATCGATGACATCGTTTCGATTGGTGCCCAAGATCAGGTCGTCGCCGCCTGTGGTCTGGCTGGCCAGATATGCCGCATCAATCTGCGCGCGGTTCCAGACCGTGCCATCAGTAAACCGGAACTCGTTCACGCCGCCTTCGACACCTCCAGCGCGCCCACCAGTCCTTTGCGAATTAAGCGTGATCGAACCAGCGCTGCCATCGAAGGTGACAATGTAGTTCTCGCCAGACACTGCGAACCGGAGATCATCGGCGACTATACCCGCGCCAAACTGCAGGGTGTCAAAACTGCCGTAATAGGCAACCCACTCGGCAATTGTATCATCGCCGTCGCCGAGATTGTAGATGTAAGTATCGTTGCCTTCGCCACCGCGAAGAAGGTCATCTCCAGGTCCACCCGCCAAAATGTCAGACGTCCAGAATCCATCGATCGTATCATTGCCATCGGTCGGCTGCAGCACGATCGCCTGCACGTCGCTTTTGCTCAGCACCGTACCATCAGCAAATTCAAAGCGCTCCACGTCACGCCAAGTGTAGCCGGTACTGCCTTCCCTCGCGAAGCCGTTCTCCACCGTCAGCGTGTCGTTCGTGTCGGCAATACCAATGATCA
Organism: Alphaproteobacteria bacterium; assembly: GCA_018830415.1. GTDB lineage: Bacteria > Pseudomonadota > Alphaproteobacteria > Sphingomonadales > Sphingomonadaceae > Erythrobacter. The sequence continues at coordinate 4,989 of JAHJSJ010000253.1, forward strand.
AGCTGTTTGCGTTACGCGACCAGATTATGTCTTCAGGCGCGATGTCGGACGCGAACAGAACGCGGTCGTCATCGTCGAGATTGACGTACTGCACACTCTCGCGGACGATATCGTTGCCAGATCCTCGACCAAACAGATATGTGTCAGACCCGTCTAATCCGCGCAGAATGTCGTTGCCCGCGGCTCCATCGAGCACATCGTTGGTGTGAAAACCAAGGACTTCCTCATCAGCTGGTGTTCCAACCGTCAGAACCGCCTGTATCTCTTCCTTAGTCATTATTGAGCCGTCGGCAAACTGAAGTTGCTCGATATCGTAGTCGGTACGGCCGATGTAATTATCGAACTGGCGCGCCACGGTGATCGTGTCGGTTGTACCAGCGATTCCGATTGTGAGCGCATCGCCATTACGGGTGAAGGTCAGGTCCGTTGCCAGAACACCCTGATTCATGACTATCTGATCGAAATTAGCGAGGTTGGCATTCGTAACGGTCTCTTCGATGGTATCCTGACCATACCCAATTCCGAAATAGTAGATGTCCGAGCCATCGCCTCCGCGCAGGATATCATTACCAGCGAGCCCATTGAGTTCGTCGCTCTGGAAAGTGCCGACGAGCACATCGTCCCCGCTGGTACCACCACTCAGGAAATTGGAGACATCGCGCTTTGTCCAGACTGTCCCGTCGGCGAACTCGAAGAACTCAACATCATTCCAACTGTACCAGCTTGTGAAGGCAAACTGTCCAGCGACCGTGACAGCGTCCGTGGTTCCGCTGACTGACAGCGTGAGAGCATCGCCTGAACGGCTGAGGATCACATCGGAGGGCAGGATGCCAGCGCCGAACTTCAGCCGATCGTCATCGTCCAGATTGGCATACTCGACGTCCTCAAAGATCGTGTCCTGACCATCCCCGAGATTGAAAAGATAGGTGTCTGATCCATCTGCGCCGTAAAGGCTGTCAGTTCCAGCGCCGCCAATGAGTGTGTCATTGGTGTGGAAGCCACGAACCACATCATTACCGCTCGTCCCTGTCGTCAGCTGCGTCTGGATCTCGGCCTTTGTGACCACACTGCCATCGGCGAAGTGGAAGGTCTCCACGTCGTGGTCGGTAAAGCCGACATAATTATCGAATTGGCCCGCGATGGTCAGCTGATCGGCGGTGCCATTAATCCGGATAATAAGATTGTCGGCGTCACGTTCGAATGTAACGTCGCTTTGGGTGATCCCGGGCGTGAATTCGACACGATCATCATCATCGAAGTTTTGGTTGTTTACCGTCTCCTCGATCCGGTCTTCCCCCGAACCGATACCAAACAAATAGGTATCGCCACTGTCCCCACCGCGCATGATGTCATTTCCGGCGCTCGCCTCGAACCGATCCTCAAGAGCAAAGCCATCAATGGTATCGTCACCTGTTGTCGTCTGATCCGCAATTGCGCGGGCATTGAGGTCCTGCCAGGTCCAAACCTCGCCATCTGCAAACTCGACGCGTTCAATCCGGCCGTTCGAAATAGCCCCGAATACGCCCGTATGATAATAATCGTTCTGTCCTTGCAGAAGGACGCTGTCGCCGTTGATGCCAATGTTCAGCTTTAGCGACTGGCCAACGCGCTCCAGCGAGACGTCGGCGGAAGAGATGCCTTCCCCGAGCCGCAGAATGTCTGGTGCCGTATCGACACTGACAAACCCGGAGCCGAGGATGAATGTATTGTCATCATCGACGGTGTCCTGACCATCGCCAGAATTGAAGATGTAAGTGTCGGCATATCCGCCTCCCGAAAGATAGTCGTTCCCGAGCCCGCCAGCCAGGGTATCCTCGAACAGGTCTCCCCACAGGCTGTCATCACCCTCGGCACCCGTCGTGACATCGAGCAGCACATCCTGCCAGCTAAGGCGCGTGCCGTTGCCGAACTCAAACCACTCGATTCGATCAAACCATTGCGACCCAAGCGGCCCGGTCTGAAACCCATCGAACTGGTTGCGGACGGTCAGAGTTTCGCCACTGTCGAGTGTGACCGTAAGATCCGGTGCTTCGCTCAGACGTGTGAAGACGACGTCTTCGGGATCGACATCGGGTGCAAAAACGACTGTATCGGCGCCCATTTCGAGCCGGAGCCCGCCGAGGCCGACATCAACATCGATATAGATGGCCTGCTCGTCGATGGTGTCGTTACCGACGCCGCGACCGAAGGAGTAGGTGTCATTACCGTCGAGACCGACCAGCGTGTCGTTACCGGCGCTGGCCCCAAACGTATCGTCGTCCCCGAACCCGAGTGTGATATCGTCAGCGCCTGTCGTTTCGGCGGCAATCATTTGCTGCTGGATGTCCTTGTGTGTGTAGACATCTCCAAAGTGGCGGAACGAAAATAGCTCGATCCGCGAGTTCAGCGCAAACTGGCCATTGTAGCCCAGCGAGGAATAGCTGAACTGCTCTTCGACTGTAATGCTGTCGCCGCTGCTTCCAATCGTGATCACGAGGTCGTCCGGATCACTTCCGCGCGACCAGATCAGGTCTTCGGGCGCAATGTCATCGCCGAAGATGAGCATGTCCGCTGCCTTCAGCAGCGGATTGCTCTGCTGATCGCGAATGATGTCAGCGCCGTCCCCTGCATCAAAGACATAGAGATCGGCATCATCGCCACCCATCAGGGTATCATTGCCGGCACGTCCTTGGAATACGTCGGTGTGCATTGTGCCTTCAAGCACGTCGTCACCGGCAGTGCCTTCGCCAACAGCGATGGCGATGTCCGGCAGTTCCATCACCGTGCCGTCGGCGAACTGAATTTCCTCAATGCCGCGATTATTGCTAGCAAAGACGTCGGACGAGAGCGGTACTACGTCGGCGAATTGGCCAAGAACCGTAACGGTGTTTCCGTTTGCTGTAACAGTCAGTATGAGATCATCGCCGACCCGCGCAGCAGAGACATCTGCACGGTTAAGATCGACAAATCGGATTCGATCACCGGTTTGGACGCCTTCTTCGTCGTCAATGACAACATTGCCAAATCCGCTTTCCAGCAGATATACATCCTGGCCAGTCCGGCCGCGCGCAATATCTCCGTCGCCAAGGCCGGAAAAGATAGTTCCGCCACTGACATTACTCAAGTTCTCGCCGCCAGCAGCACCGATCCGAAGATTAGTGATTCCGAGGGCCGGAGCGAGCGCTGCCAGATCCAAATTAGTGCCACTCTCAGCAATGGCAGCCAGAAGCTGCGCCGCAGCGAAGTCGTCGCGAACGATATTGTTGTCGAAACGGCGCGAACCGTCCTGAACTGCGCGCAGCAGCTCACCCCAAGCCTCCCACTCGCCCAGCGCCGTCGCAGGATCGCTCGATAGGCCAGCCAAGATCGCGCTGTAGGCTTGCTTGAGCGTGCCAGCGCTACCCATCACAATTAGATCGAGATCCTCGCGATAAGTCATGTCCGCAAAGGCCGGCAGGCTGGAACTCTGCACAACCAGCCGCAGCGTGAGGCTCTCGAGCGTATAGTCCCAGCTGGCTTCGAGCTCCGCAAGACCGGCAGTAGAGACTGCGCCGGTCACCGGGTCACGCGGCGCGATTTCCTGACCACCGAAGGCTTCAAGGAAGGCAAGCTTGCGAGCATCGAAGCCTTCCGTTCCGATAGGGTCGGCCGACACGCCGTCCACACCGGCCCAGGCGTAGAGAATTTCTTCTGCAGCATGCTTGAGAGCCGCGAGGTCGCTGGTGGCAAGTGCGTCGAAGGCGGCAACCTGTGCGAGGAGGGACGCATTCTCGCTCATCGCAACATGAAGATCGGCAACGTTACCGAAGCCGCGCAATTTTGGAAGCGCTGACGCTTCGACGGACACCGCCGTGTCGGTTATGTAGCGAGTGTCGATATGGCTGATATCGAGAACCACATCGCCGGCCTTGCGCACCGTGCCGTCAGTAAGGGTGAAGGTGGACTCAAAGGCAACAACATTGCCGCCGATGTTGAGTTCTTCAGCGGGTGCGACTGCTGCGAGGCTGATCGACGAGATGCCCAGATCAGACAGGCTAACGAGTTCGCCAGCATCTGTCACGCCATCACTATTCAGATCGCGCCAGACACGCAAATCGCCGAACACTGCGTCGAGGCTGTCGATCACCCCGTCAAGATTAAGATCGTATGTGGCAAGTTCGACAAACCCGCCCTGGGTCTCGTCTCCGAAGAATTCCGTCGCGTCATCAACTACGCCATTCGCATTAGCATCGAGAACGAGGAAGCCATCGTCCGGGCGCACCCAGCCTGTTTTCTCGGCAAAGCCATCGCCGTCGAATTCGAAGTGGATACCGCTGTTACGCTGAGTTGTCAGTTCGTAACCATCACCATCCAGATCGAGTACGATCGGGTCCCAGCCGGAAAAGCCTACGCCGAAACCAGCCTTCAGGGCGAGATTGAGGAACTGGGTGAATTTTTCCTGGCTCGGCCTCTCGAAGCCCGAACTGGCATCGCCCGCGCGGCTCGCCGAGAAGACAACTACACCGCCGCTAGCCTTTCCGGAATCAAGATCGAGCTGATAATCTTCAATTTTTGCGACACCGCCAAGACCGTAACCGATATTGATTCCCATGCCGCCGTCTTCGTATGATTGAAAGCTAGCGAACTTCATCGTTGCCACGTCAACAAAGAATGAAGCCGTCGCCAATATCTCCGAGCCAATGACAGGAAAGGCAGTCATGATGGTTGAAAAAGGAGACCAATAGGCCTTGTTACCTTCCATCCACCATTGCTTGGTACCACCAAAAATAGGCAATCCCATCCAAACAGACTCTCCGGAAAGCTCCGCATCGTGGAGGATCGAATTTGCTCCAATATGAAACAAATCCGAGCCTTCGCCCCCATAGAGATGCGACTCGGCGCCGCCTCCGATTAGAATATCACTGCCTGCACCGCCGCGGAGAACTCCTCCGTCCCCGCCGATCAGAATGATCCAGTCGTCGCCATCCCCTCCATCCAACTGCATTACGAGGTCTGTGTTTGCTAACGGGGACTCCGGATTGGTGGGATCAATAGCTTGACCGGCTCGAATGATTCTGGAGTCACGACCGATTACTACGTCATTACCAGCGTCACCACGAGCAACTGTCGCATCAGCCACATATAATTCATCATTTCCGCCACCCGCGTTGATGACAGCATTGTTTTTGCCGAAGAACCATTCGCGCTTATCAGTGCCGTCGACACGGCCAGGCAGCTCAGCTTCAAGCGGATCAACGAGATACTTCGTGACCAGCGTTTCACCGACCACGTTGAATAGAGGGTGCTCGGGATCGACGCCGAAAATATAACCTACCGCGCGAGCAAGCTGAGACAGACCTTCATCCAAGCTGAGCGCGAAGTTGATGATCGAGACTTCAACCTTTTCAATTACACCGGCAAGATCAGCGGTGATTTGCCCGAATAGTTCAACGCCGTTGGTAATGGCGTCATAGAGGCCGTAAGCGGCGAAACCTGCGCCAACAAAGGCTGCAGCAACCGGTCCGGCGAAAGCGCCGGCAACAGCGACAGCACCACCGACCAGAACCGCGCTAACAGCCGCCGCGGTTCCGTACTCAATTGTTACATCATAAAAGTCTGACCAATCGCCTGTTCTAAGGCCCTTCTTCATCGGCTCGTAAGCCAAATTCAGAAACTCGACTGCGTCACCGATTATGCTGCCGCCTGCCCCAACAATCATTGGTCCGATAGATTTGCCTGCTGCCTGAAGCACGCCATCGCCGAGGTCAGAGAGCCGCTCAGGTAGGAGATCGGCAGCATCTCCAAGAATGCCCAAAACGCTTTCTAGCCTTACCTTGATCTCGTCTGGGTCGAAAACGACGCCTCCAGTCTGATCATCAGCAAAGTTCTGCGTAAAGGCCGCGGCACCTTTAGTGCCGGTTAGACCCTTACCAATGAGGGAATAGATAAGTGGAGTGATTATCGAGGTGGCTTTGTTGCCATTGATGATTGCAAGTTCGGGGCGAAGAAGTTCGTCCATATTTAGGAGTGCGAGAGTTCCATTTGAGCCACTCACTTTATTATAGAGCTGCGAAGCTAAATTCTTTCGGGCTACTTCTTGCCCTTCGCCGATCACCGGCGGCGTAGACGTTTTGTCTAGGCCATTTGCAAATGATGCAATATCAACCGCGTCCCCAGGCAGGAGGTTTGTATAGTCACGGGTACCGCGCCAGTTGGCCCATGACGTTTGAAAGTCTGCAAGAGATGTTCCTTTGACGCTCAACGAACCGGAGGCGACGAAATCGTCGACAAAACGGAGAAGGTCGTAAGCAGCAGCCTGCTTGGCTTCTGGGCTCCATGGCGTTGTTCCGGCATTCGCCTGAGCTGAGAAATTTGCCAATTCACCGATAATAAAATCGTTATAGTTTGGGTGCGAACCCCCGTGCTGGTTCTCGGCAAAACCGGCTGCCTTGAAGGCAGCACGAATTTCCGGTGAAGCGGACCTCAGTTTTCCAAGAAGTTCTTGATCGACAAACAGACCGCGCTTGTTTCCTTGCCATTCGATATCGAAGCCGATCGAACCCAGAAATTGTTTCGCGATCAGAGGATCGCCCGCTTCAGCATTCTTGATCTGTGTCGGGAATAGGTGATGCAGCTCAATGCTGAGCGGTCCGGTGCTCATTGATGGTCTCCAACAATGCGTACGCGACTAAAGCGCAGTTTGGGTTTGATTTTCGCCTCAGCGAGAGTGCGCATGAGGTCACCAGATATAAAGATCTCCCTCAGGAGGCCCCTCTCGATCCAAAGCACACTGCCGGTCAGTGCGTTCGGAGAAACGGCGATCATGTCATCTTCGGTAGAGCCATTGAACGTCCATACTTTATATCCGTCACGATGCTCCATCAGGAACCGGACGCCTTTGCTTTCCTCGGGCAAAAAGCACTCTTTATTCGCACCGAAATTGACCCACCATACCGGCTCGGGCCACGGTGTTATCAGATCATCCTTAAACAGCGGAACCGGGATCAGACTTCCCTCGCCAAGGTCAAACTGTAGCAGCACCTCTGCCATCCTGCCCCGAACCGCGTAAAATCCGCCGATAGCCGTCAGATCACCTTGCCGCGCGAATGCCTTTTCGTTCCATATAGCAGCGGCTTCAGGCAGTTCGGCTCGGTCCAAAGGAGCGCCCTGCTTGACCTTATGAATGGCTTCAAACACCTCGTTGGGAGGTGTCGGTACCTCGAATTGGGGCGGGTTCCATTCATGGTTAAAGTACTTCGTGCGACTTCCCGTTTTGACACCGACGTTTCCACCCCGCCAATTATGGACAACATAGACTTCGCCCATCATGACATTGCCTCCGAGTTTTCCCGCCGTTCGATATTGCAGCCAGTCCAATCCAGAAAATGGTTCGCAACCGAAGAATTACCCGACGTGGCATCATTGATTTGTGTGGGAAACAAGCGGCGTATTGCTAAGCCGTGAGGGCCGACGCTCATCGACGGCCTTCCATTGCATCACTTCGAGATTGGCTAGCGTCCATGACCTGATCATGCTCACCGTCGTAGTGAGGAGCGCATTGCCCTTCAGCGCTTACCGCCTGACCAATTGATGTCCGCATCCCAGCCTCCTCATCTTCCCATAAGGAACCATTTTTCTCCAGTTCTGGCAAGCGGGAATATTACTTCAAAACAGTGACTAACGCTCACATGTGCGGATCTCTGCGGTTTCCGCGCAGTGAATGTCGGTCCTTCAATTGAGGCAGCTAACGATGCTAGAGCGTAGTTCCCGTTTCGAGCTGCCTAACAACATCCGGGCGGTTCTGCTCTATTTCTCCCGCCCCGCCTCGCTCAACGCCTGGCTGATCGGGGACAGCAGGTACTGGATGATCCGCCGCCGCCCTGTCTTTATCTCGGCCTGAACGGCCATGCCCGGCTGCACCCGGTCGCACAGCGGATGGCGCGCGGGATCCTTGGCGCCGCAGGCCAGCTCGACCTTTGCGGCGTAGACGAGGCCCGGCTGGATCGGACGACCGTTTTCGTCGCGTACGCTGCCCACCGGCTGCTGGCTCTGGTCGATCGCATCGCGGCTGATGGTAATGACCTTACCATCGATCAGCCCGTAATCGGTGAAGTTGAACGCTTCGAGCTTTACCGCCACGCGCTGACCGACCTTCACAAAGCCGATGTCCCTGTTCTGCAGGAAAGCCTCCACCGTCACACCGCCGTTGCAGCTCGCCGCGTCTGCCCCGCCGCCCGAACAGGGCACGATCACCATCAGCGCCTGCGCGGGCTGGACGATCCCGCCCACCGTCGTCACGGCCAGCTGCTGTACCACGCCGTCGACCGGCGCGCGCAGTTCCTGATATTGACGCATCCGCGCCGCCTTGCGCAGCTGTTCGCTGGCAAGCCCTGCTTCGCTTTCGGCCTCGGCAAAGTCGGTGACCGCAGTGCGGCCGAACCCGGCACGCAGGCTCAGCATTTCTGCCTCAAGCCGCCGGATAGAGGCTTCGGAGCGCGCGAAGTTGGCGTGCTGGACTTCGATGTTGCGCAGGTGCTCGGCGCGCAGCTGTTCGTATTCGAGAAGCTTGAGCGTCGAGAAAAATCCCTTCTTCGCCAGCTCGGCCCGGGCGTTTAGCTGCTTGTCGATAAAAGGCAGCGCCTCTTCGAGCTTGGCGATCTCAGCGCGCGCGCCGGCGAGATCGGCTTCGCTTTCGGCGCGCTGTTGGATCAGGGCGCTGCGTTGCGCTTCGTATTGCGCCACCGCATTGCGGACGAAGGCTTCCTCGGTCGCCGCTATGCCGGGCGGAGTTCCGGCAGGCGCGACAAAGCGCGCCGGTGCGCCGCGCAGGTGGTCAAGCAAGGCATCATTGCGCGCCTTGATGATCTGCGCCGAGCGGAGCGACTGTATGCTCTGCGCCTCGTCCGCAGTGGCGAGCGTCGGGTCGAGTTCGATCAGCAGCTCGCCCTTCTTGACGAACTGGCCGTTCTTCACGTGGATCGCGCGCACCGCGCCGATCTCGATCGGCTGCACGATCTTGACGTTCTCGCCCGGCACGGTCTTACCCGCGGCGGTCGCAACCACATCGATGCGCCCGATAATCGACCAGATCAGCGCCAGCACGAACAACACGCAGGTCATCAGCAGCAGCCAGCGCAGGCCGGGACTGGGCGGCTTCTCCATGATTTCGAGCGCGGCGGGCAGGAATTCATGCTCGTCCTTGGGCTTGAAGACCTTGTCGGCCTCGTTCTGGTTGCGCCAGCTTTCGCGCAGCACCTGCCAGTGGCGCGCGAGCGTGGGGAAGCGGTCGGCCAGGATGTTCATGCCGGCACGGCCTCGGCATCGCCGCGATAACCGGTCTGCTTGGCGTGAAGCTGCGAATAGCGCCCGCCCGCCCGCAGCAATTCGGTATGCGATCCGATCTCGGTGATCTCGCCCGCTTCGACGGTGATGATCCGATTGCACGGCCGGACCGCCGACAGCCGGTGGGCGATGATCAGCACGGTGCGTCCTTGCGCAATGCGGGCGAGGTTGTTATGGATGATCTCCTCGCTTTCGGCATCGAGTGCGCTGGTCGCTTCATCAAGGATCAGGATGCGCGGATCGGTGATCAGCGCGCGGGCAATGGCGAGGCGCTGGCGCTGTCCGCCCGAAAGGTTCGCGCCGCGTTCCTCGATGATCGTGTCATAGCCTTGCGACAGGCCGAGAATGAATTCGTGCGCGCCGGCGAGTTCGGCAGCGGCAATGACCCGGTCCATCGGCAAGGTCGGATTGGCGAGCGCGATGTTTTCGCGGACCGTGCGGTTGAACAGGATATTCTCCTGCAGCACCACGCCAATCTGTCGGCGCAGCCAAGCCGGATCCACCAGCGCCAGATCGGTGCCGTCGACCAGCACCCGGCCTTGCTCGGGTACGTAAAGCCGCTGCACCAGCTTGGTCAGCGTGGACTTGCCCGAACCCGAAGGGCCGACAATCCCGATCATCTCCCCCGGTGCGACATCAAGGCTGATCCCGCGCAAGGCTTCGGGCGCATCGGGGCGGTAGCGAAAGCGGACCTTGTCGAACTCGACCTGACCCATGATCGGCGGCAGAGTGGCGCGGTTGGGGTTGTGTTCGGGCTCGGCGGGGGAATTGAGGATGTCTCCCAGCCGGTCGACCGAGATTCGCACCTGCTGAAAATCCTGCCACAGCTGCGACAGCCGCAGGATCGGCTGCGCGACCCGGCCCGACAGCATGTTGAAGGCCACCAGACTGCCGACGCTGAGATCACCTGCGATCACCGCCTGCGCGCCGAAGAACAGGATCGCTACCGTGGTCAGCTTCGAAACCAGTTGAATGAGATGGCTGCCCCAATTCGACAGCACGGTCACATCCCAGCCGGTCTGGATGTAGCCTGCGAACTGCTTTTCCCAGCGGTCGCGCATCCGCGGCTCGACCGCCATTGCCTTCAATGTCCCGATGCCTGTCACGGTCTCGACCAGAAAGGACTGGTTTTCCGCCCCGCGCTTGAACTTCTCGTCGAGCCGGGCACGCAGCGGCGGAGTGATGAACATCGAGATGGTGAGATAGATCGGGATGGTCAGCGCGACGATCAGCGTCAGCAGCGGCGAGTAGAGATACATTACCGCGAAGAACACAATCGTGAAGAACAGGTCGATCACCACCGTCACCGCGTTGGAGGTGAGGAAGTTGCGGATGCTTTCCAGCTCGCGCACCCGCGCCACGCTGTCACCGACCCGGCGCGCCTCGAAATAGGAAAGCGGCAGCGCCACCAGATGGCGGAATAGCGCCGCCGACAGCTCGGCATCGACGCGGTTCGAGGTGTGCGCGAACAGCCAGTTGCGCAAAGCCGAAAGCAGCGTTTCGAACACGAGGATTGCAGTCAGGCCTACCGCCAGCACTTCAAGCGTGTTCATCGCCTGATTGACCAGCACCTTGTCGATCACCAGCTGGAAGAAAATCGGCGAAGCGAGGCCGACAAGCTGGAGGAAAAAACTGCCGATCAGAACGTCGCGCAGCGGCCTGCGGTATTTGACCAGCGCCGGGATGAACCAGGAAATATCGAAGGCGCGCTTTTGCCCTGCGATATGTTCGCGGCTCGTCATCAGCAGCAGTTCGATTTTGTCGCCAGTCAGCGCGAAACGCTCGGCGACATCGCTCTCGCTCCAGATTTCGGGGCGCTGACCATCGCTGCGCAGCACCATGTGCCGCAATCCGCTCTCGCCGCTGTCATCGATCTTGAGCAGGATTGCGGTATCGTCTTCCTTGAGCTTCACCAGAGCCGGCAGCGGAAGCTTGGGAAGGTCGGAGAGCGAGGCTTCCTTGCGGCGTGCCATAAGGCCCAGCTTCTTGGCAATGCGGATCAGGTCGTCGAAAGCGTAAGGCCGGTCGCCCTGCCCGCGATCGTGATGAATCTGCTGCGCATCGGCAGGCACGCCCAGAAACTGGGCAAGCAAGACGAAGCTCGCCAGCGCTGCGTCGGCAGGTCCCGTCTGGGTTTGTTCGGACGATTCTGGCATAGTTGGTTGCGACCCTAGGTAAGAGGTTTAGGGCGCAACAGCCACGATGCAAGCAACTTCCAAACCATTGGAATGGAAAAGGTGTTTTTGCCTGCGTCGGCGCAAGGCTGTAATGAAATTGTCATGACGACGAGGGTTGCGGAAGCTCTGGATCCCTGTGTCTGGATAGCTGTGTCGAGACAATCCGCACTTCGACGGGGGTGTGCATCGCAGGGACGACTGTCATCTCGAGAACGCGAGTAAGGTCGGACATTTTAGGAAGCTGATGGCTGTTCGGAAGATCCAGTTTGTCTCCGCTAGCCAAGATGAACCTCGGCGCAGTCAACTGCGAACCCGCCGCCTGCCCTTATTTGCGCGCCGAAGCCCTACGCCCTGTGGATCATACTTGTGCCAAGTAAATCCGCTTCCGATGCAGGCCCAACGGGTGCCGCCGCATCCGAATTGGAGTTTTGCTCATGCCCGATCCCGATCGTATTATCCGTATCCGCACCGTGCTTGCGCGCACAGGCCTCAGCCGCTCGACGCTCTACCGTAAGATGAATGAGGGGACGTTCCCGGCGCAAGTGAGGATTAGCATTCACGGTGCAGGATGGCGGGAATCCGCCATCAACCGCTGGATTGAAGATCCGGCCAGTTGGCGGCCAGAGTCCGAAGCGAAGCGATAGTAAAAGCCTGATCAGGCTTTCTCGCTTGAACGAAGTGGGATGACTTTGCCCTTGCCAGAGCTTGCGCAATATCCTGCCCATGCCTCCATGAGCTTGCGGCGCTTGTCGAACAGATCGCCGCGCCGGTACGCAGCTTCGGCTTTGTTGGCGATGGTATGGGCCAGTGCCATCTCACACACCTCATGCGGGAAGCTGGTTGTCTCGGAGGCCCAGTCACGAAAGGTCGAGCGGAACCCGTGCACGGTGACATCGGACTTCATCCGCCTGAGCAGCATCGCCATCGCCATTGATGAAAGCGGCGCCTTGGGCTTGGGGCCAGGAAAGAGAAAGGGCGGTCTGCCGAGCGCCTGCATGGCTTTTACGATCTCGATTGCACGCGGCGACAGGGGCACGCGGTGTTCGCGGCCTGCCTTCATCCGCTCTGGCGGAATGGTCCAGACACGTTTCTCAAGATCGATCTCGTCGGCTTGCCCGCCAAGCACCTCGCCCGAACGGGCAGCGGTGAGGATCAAGAACTCCAACGCGCGTGCCGCTACCGCATCTCGGGAGCGTAGGTCTGCCATGAATGCAGGCAGGGCGTCATAGGGCAGCGCCTTGTGATGCCCGCGCGACAGACGCTGACGCTTGGGCAGCAACTGGTCGAGATGCCCGCGCCAGCGTGCCGGGTTCTCGCCCGAGCGGTGACCGCGGGCCTTGGCAGCGTCGAGCACATTCTCAATCCGACCGCGCAGCCGCTCGGCTGTCTCGGGCGTGCGCTGCCACAGTGGTTGCAGCACATCGAGCACGTCCTGCGTGGTAATCTCATCGACCGGCTTGCCACGCATAGGTTCGGCATACCTGGTGAGTGTCATCACCCATTGTGCGGCATGCTTCTCATTGCGCCATGACGGCCGCATTGCCTCGACATAGGTATCGGCGCTTTCGCCGAAGGTCGGCATATGATCGTCCTTCGTCCGCTCGGCACGAGGATCGCCGCCGCTGGCAAGAATGGCACGCAGTGCAGCGGCCTCAGCCCGCGCATTGGCAAGCGACAGATCCCGCGCGCTGCCGAGCCCTAGCTCGGTGCGCTTGCCGCCACGCGCGTACATGAAGATCCAGCGCCGCCGCCCGTTGTTGTCGATGAACAGATAGAGACCGCCACCATCCGCGTGTCGGCCAGGGGCTTTGAGTTTCGCTGCCTGCGTGGCGCTCATCCTGTTCAGTGTTCTTAATCCCATCGCCACGTCCTCCGGTCCCACTATCGGTCCCATTTCCGGTCCCACTTGATGCATGAGATTGAGCGATATGTCGAGATACAGTGTGGAATTGATAAGCCTTTAAATATTTAAGATAATGGATGAAACTTTATTCAAATGACCCTGCCTGGCATCCAATGAAACGGTCACTTCGGCGGACTCCGTCTCCGCCATTGCTTGCCTGATCCTGGGGCCGCGCTTTCGTCAGCGTTTCAGGATCAGGTACAGCGCGCCCCCGCCCCCATGGCGGATGTGGGCCTTGCGCACCGCGCTAATCGCACTGCCGTGGCGGCTGGCGGCGAGCCAATCGAGCAGTTTCGCCCGGATCGCCCCGCGCCGCACCATCCGATCAGCCGGATCCACCGGCCGTTCGCGCCCGGCAATCACCAGCACCACCCGCGCGTTCATCATCCGTGCCTGATCCAGCCCGGCCATGATCCTGTCATAAGCGGCATCGAGCGTGCAATCGTGCAGATCGAGGGTCAGGTCTGGATCAAGCCGTCCGCCCTTCATCCGCCGATCCCAGTGCGAATCGAGGCCTGCCCCTGCTTTGTCACCCGCCGCTTGGGGCGGTGTTTGGGAAGGGACGGGCCGCGCCATCTTCGGGCGTCGCACACCCTCCCCCGGCTTCTCCCTCAAGGGAGGGGAGATAGGCAGCACGGATTTCACCGGGCAGCCAGCCTCCTCGGATTGGGGCGGGCTGGGCTGTTTGCGCCCCGGCATCGGGGTGACGCTGGCGGCAAGATGCGCCCAGGCGGCCTGTTCGCCAGTGGTCAGCCCGCGCGGCAGCCGCGTCATTGGCCTGCGCCGAGCCGCGCTGCGGCCTCTCGTGGCAGCAGCACATAGGCCCGTCCGCGCCCGCTCATCCCGCCGGCAAGCGCCCGCGCGTCATCGCCCGCGCCCCAGAAAGTGTCGAACCGGTTCGCACCCTTGATCGCGCCGCCGGTGTCCTGCGCGACCCACAAGCCGTTGGCCTCCGCCCGGTCAAGTTCCAGCCATACCGGCGCGCCCAGCGGCACAAAGGCGGGGTCAGCCGCGACCGAGCTTTCCCGCCGCACCGGCACGCCCAGCGCGCCCAAGGGGCCATCCCCGCGCAATTCCGAGAAGAAAATCCAGCTTTTGTTGAGCCGCATCAGATCGCGCCCTTCGCGCGGGTTGTCGCGGATATAGGCCATGATCCCCTGCATTGATCCGGAATACTTGCCCGGCCCTTCACCCAGCAGGCCGCGTTCCCGCATCACGCCGCCAATGCCGACATATTCGCGCCCGTTCTGCCCGGCATAGCCGATGCGGATCACCTCACCTTCGGGGGTGCGCAACCGGCCTGAGCCTTGAATCTGGAGGAAGAAGAACTCCACCGGATCAGCCGCCCACGCGATGATCGGAGCCACCCCATTGAGCGCCCCGTCCTCGATCGCCGCGCGGTCGTGATAGAGCACAAAGCGCCCCTGTTCGTCATAACGGCCCAGCGGCGGGCGGCCCGTGCGTGCCTCAGCGGGGACATCATCGGGCCAGGCGCGCACCAGATCGGGCGGCATTGCGTAAACCGGCACGGTGAAGCCTTCGCGGCGGGTGCGGCTGCCAGCGATCTCAGGCTCGAAATAACCGGTGGCGAACGCGCGGCCGTCACCAATCTGCACCGGAGCGAATTGTTCCGCGAAGAATTGCCGCGCGCGCGCCATCGACCAGCCGCGCGCCGCATCGCAGGGCCGACGCCAATCGGCCGCAAGGGTCAATCCGCTGACATCGTCACGCGTCAGCAGCCGCGGGCAGGATTCGATAAAGCTGGAAAGCGCCCCTTGCGCATCGCGGTCACTGACCGAAAGCACGGCAACCGCCGGGCCAAGCGCGACCCCGGCAAGCAGAGCATTCGCCGCCACCGGCGCGACTGCGGGGGCTGCGACTGGGGGGGCTGCAACCACTGGCGGCGGCACGCTGCCATTCGGGATAATGCGCCCGCACGCCGCCACGAAAAGCAGCATTCCAAGTGCCAGCACCGACCGCATTTCAGGCTCCTTGAACGATCAAGCGGTGCCAAACCCCGCCTCTTGCGATCAACCCTCGTCGGTTTCGTCGAGCAGCCAGTTGGGATCGCGCGCGGCGGTGTTGCGCGCAAACGTCCACACGTCGCGGCTTTCAATCGCATCGTCGAGCGAACCTGCGATAACATTGCCGTCCTTGTCACGGGTGATGGCGGCAACATCGGCGACAAACAGCAGCGCAATCCGCGCCACCCGGCCATCAAGCGAGGCTGAATGGATGCGGGTTTCCTCAATCCGGATCAGCGTGTTGTCGAGCGTTTCGCCCGCCGTCTCGCGCGCATCAAGCGCGGCGACGAAGCCCGCATAGACATCATCATCGCACAAATCGCGCAAGGTTTCGCGGTCGCCCTGCCAGAACGCTTCGAGCACCATGCGGTAGGCACCGCGTGCGCCTTCGAGGAATTGGCCAAGATTGAATGTATTGTCCGCCGCAGCGATTTCGCGAAGGCCCCGTTCGACCGCAGGCATCACGCCTTCAAGTTCGGGTGCGCGCGGGGCGGCAACAGCCGCAGCAGTGGCAGGGTGGACAACGCCAGCGGGCTTATCATCCGCATCGAAGCGCTGCGGCACCGCCTCCTCTTCATGCTCAGCCCGGCGACCAAGCACCGAATAAAGGCGAAGGCCGAGAAACGCGGCGACCATAGCGAGGAGAACGATTTCAAGCACTGTAACAATCCGATCTGCGAACCGGACGCGCGCACCTTATGACACGCAAACGTCCATGAACTTCCACTTTAGCCTTAAATGGGGATCGATTACAAATAGCCAACAGCCAATCCGTTGCCGATCGAGCGGAAGTCGCGCAGTTTGCGATGTCATTCTGCACCCTGTTGCGAGCGCGCCGCGCCCCTGCTAGGCGCGCGGCTAGCCGTGTTTGGCGCACGGAAACGGTGTGTCAGACGCAATTCCTGTTACCCAAATTGAAAGACACAATATCCAATGGCCGACGAAGAAGGCGTGCTCACCGATCTGGACAATGCCAACGCTGGTGCGGGCAGCGATCCCAAGCCCAATGGCGCCGATACCCTGCCTGCGGTCGGGATCATCACCCAGTATGTGAAAGACCTTTCGGTTGAAAACCCTGCCGCGCCGGACGTGTTCCAGTGGAATGAGCCGCCGCAGATCGATGTGCAATTCAACATCGCCGCCGAATCGGTGAGCGCCGATGTTCATGAAGTCACGCTGAAGCTGACCCTGACCGCCGCATCGACGCGCGGCACCATGTACATGATCGATCTGGCCTATTGCGGGCTGGTCGGAATGCGCAATGTGCCCGAGGAACAGGCCCATGCCTTCCTTTATGCCGAAGCCCCGCGCCTGCTGTTCCCCTTCGCCCGCCGGGTGGTGGCCGATGCGGTGCGCGATGCCGGGTTCCCGCCGCTGATGGTCGATCCGGTCGATTTCAACGGCCTCTACATGCAGCAACTTGCTGCGCGCCGGGCTGAAGAAGCCGCCGGAGGCACCCCGATCGCCCCCGTCAGCGGCAACTCCTGATTTCTGGCGTCGGCGGGCACGCGCGATGAGCCTGCTGAAAAACGTCGGCACCATTGGCGGGCTGACTATGGTCAGCCGGATATTCGGCTTTGCCCGCGACATCATGCTTGCCCGCGTGCTCGGCGCAGGGGGGGTGGCGGATGCGTGGCAGCTGGCGTTCCAGCTGCCCAACCTGTTCCGCCGCCTGTTTGCCGAAGGCGCGTTCGCATCCGCATTCGTGCCGCTGTTCAACCGTCACATGGCCGTGGACGAGAGCGAGGCGAAGCGCTTTGCGGGCGAGGTGCTCGCGGTGCTGCTGCCGATTCTTGTGCTGTTCGGCGCAGTGATGATGGTGGCGATGCCGTGGGTGCTGTGGGCCTTTGCCAATGCCGAACTGCGCGGCAATGAAGCGACCTATGATCTGGCGGTGATGATGGGCCGGATCGCGTTTCCCTACCTGATGTTCATGAGCATGGCGACGCTGGTGGCGGCAATCCTCAATTCGCTGTCGCGCTTTGCCGCTGCTGCCGCCGCACCGATCCTGCTCAATATCTGCCTGCTCGGCGCGCTGGTGTGGGGCGCGTTTCAGACACCGGGCGAGGCCACCCGCGCGGCCACCGGGATCGGGCTGGCGATTGCGGTTTCAGTGAGCGGGCTGCTGCAACTCGGCTGGCTTTACTGGTTTATGCGCCGCGCGGGCTTCCGCATTCCGAGGGGGCGTCCGCGGATCACCCCGCGGATCAAGGAAATGGGCGTGCTGATCGTGCCGGCGGTGTTTGGTGCCGGGGTGTATCAGATCAGCCGCTTCATCGATCTGTTCTTCATTCGCGGGCTGCCCGATGGCAGCCTCACCTACATAGCGATGGCCGACCGCTGGAATCAGCTGCCGCTGGGCATCATCGGCATCGCGCTGGGCACGGCGATCCTGCCCGCCTTGTCCCGCTACATCGCCAAGGCCGAGGATGACGAGGCGGTGCGCCTGCAAGCCAACGCGATCGAACTCGCCATGCTGCTGACCCTGCCGTGCGCGGTGGCGCTGTTCTTTACCGGGTTCGCCTTCGTCAAGGCGTTCATGCAGGGCCAGGCCTTCACGGCTGAGGACGCACGCGTGACCGGCATGGTGGTTTCGGCATTGGTTGTCGGCCTGCCTGCCTATGTGCTGGTCAAGGTGCTGACCCCCAATTTCTTCGCGCGCAAGGACACCCGCACCCCGGTTTACACCGCTGGCGCTTCGCTGGTGGTGACGGTGGGATTGAATATCGTGCTGGTGCCGGTTCTGGGAGTGGTCGGGCTCGCGCTGGCGGGGGCTGCGGGGGCGTGGATCAATATCATGCTGCTCGGCGGGATTCTGGCGCGGCGCGGGTTTTTCCGCCTGCCCGCGCGGGTGTTTGGACGGATCGGACGAATCGCGCTCGCCTCGGCGCTGATGGGGGCGGCGCTGATGGCATTGATGCCGGTGATTACCCCGTGGCTGGACGGCCCCTTTACCACGCGCCTGCTGGCAATTGGCGCGATCATGGCGGTCAGCCTTGTCACCTATGGCGCAGGCACCGTGGTGCTCGGCGTACTCGACAAGGCGACGGTGCAGCGCCTAATGCGCCGCCAGAACTAACAAAGCAGGACAAATCATGCGCGTCGTTTCCGGCATCCAGCCCACGGGCAAGCCCCACCTTGGCAATTATCTCGGCGCGATCCGCAATTACGTGAAGTTGCAGGATGACGCCCACTCTGCCGGTGGCGAGTGCCTGATTTTCATCGCTGATCTGCACGCGATTTCGATGCCGCATGATCCGGCAGAACTGCGCGAATCGACGCTCGAACTGGTTGCCACGCTGGTTGCCTGCGGGCTTGATCCCGACAAGACGATCCTGTTCAACCAGGCGCAGGTTCCTGCGCACCCCGAACTGCAATGGCTGCTCAGCGGCACCGCCCGCATGGGCTGGCTGAACCGCATGACCCAGTGGAAGGACAAGGCGGGCAAGAACCGTGAGGGGCAATCGGTGGCGCTGTTCACCTATCCCGTGCTGCAAGCCGCCGATGTGCTGCTGTATCAGGCAACCCACGTGCCGGTGGGCGAGGATCAGAAACAGCATCTCGAACTCGCCCGCGACATTGCGCAAAAATTCAACAATGATTTCGGGACGGAGGACGCGCCGATCTTTACCCTGCCCGATCCGATCATCCCCGCTGAAGCCGCGCGGATCATGTCGCTGCGCGATGGCAGTGCCAAGATGTCGAAGTCTGACCCTTCGGACATGAGCCGCATCAATCTGTCCGATGATGCCGACACGATGGCGCAAAAGGTGAAGAAGGCGAAAACCGATCCCGAACCGCTGCCCAGCGAAGAAGCCGGGCTGGCTGACCGGCCAGAGGCGCGCAATCTGGTGGGGATTTACGCGGCGCTGTCAGGACAGTCGGCGGCGCAGGTGCTCAGCCAATATGGCGGACAGGGTTTCGGCGGCTTCAAGCCCGCGCTGGCGGATTTGCTGGTCGCAACGCTCGGCCCGATTCGCGAACGATTCGTGGCGTTGAAAGACGACCGCGAAGCCTTGGACGCGATCCTTGCGCGCGGGGCGGCCAAGGCGCGTGAACGCGGAGCGCCGACGCTGAGCGCAGCCTACCGCGCCTTGGGGCTGGTGCGGCATTAGGCCAGCGCACACTGCGACGAAACGAGGCACAGCTACGCCCAATGTTCAATCGCCGTTCATGACTTAAGGATATGATATCGCTTTCAGGCACCATTGCGATTGTCGCACTGGCGCCAATACAAGGGTTGTGTCATGCTGACCTCTATGTCCTCGATGAAATCTCTCGCCCGCCTTGGCCTGCCGCTTGCCCTTGTGCTCGGCGTGTCGGCCTGTGCTACCCCGTTCAAGGCGGAAGTATCGCGTTTCGCGGTGCCATTACCTGCGCCGCAAGGGCAGACCTTTGCCGTGGTCGCGGAAGACCCCAAGCTGGCTGGCGGGCTGGAATTCTCGCTTTATGCCGACATGGTCGCGAAAGAACTGGAGCGGATCGGTTACAACCGGGCTTCGTCTCCCGAAACCGCCAATATGCTGGTACGCTTCGATTACGGGGTGGATAACGGGCGAGAGCGCGTTCGTTCCGACTATGGCGGCTATGGTGGTTATGGCGGCTATGGCGGCTTCGGCCGGTTTGGTAGCTTTGGCGGGTTTGGTCATCATCGCGGCTATGCGTTTGGCCTGTATGATCCCTACCTCGGTGGAGGCGGAGTGCGCAGCTACACCGTCTTTACCAGCGGCATTGATGTGAAGATTGATCGCACCGCCGATGGCCAGCGCCTGTTCGAAGGCAAGGCCGAAGCCGTGTCGCGGTCAAACCGCCTGCCCAACCTCGTCCCCAATCTGGTCGATGCGATGTTTACCGATTTTCCGGGTTCTTCGGGTGAGGTTGTGCGGATTACCATCAAGGATGACGAAAAGACCGTGCGCCCCGCCCCGGATGATAGCGGCGGCTACTGATAATAATTCCCTGAATGGGGACAAACAGGCGGCACCGGGTAATCGGTGCCGCCTTTTTTGTTGAGCACCCGCTAAAGCGCCGCGTGCCCGCCGGTCGAGCCGAACCCGCCTGCGCCGCGTGTCGTCGCGTCAAGTTCGGCAACCTCGTCCCACGCCGCCTGCAGCACCGGGGCGAGCACCAGTTGCGCCACGCGGTCACCGCGCTGAACCGTGAAGGGTTCGTTGCCCAGATTGATCAGGATCACCTTCAGCTCGCCGCGATAATCGCTGTCGATCGTGCCGGGGGTGTTGGGGACGGTGATGCCGTGCTTGAGCGCGAGGCCGGAGCGCGGGCGCACCTGAATTTCGAAGCCTTGCGGGATCGCGACTGCCAATCCGGTCGCCACCGCATGGCGTGCGCCGGGCGCGATCACCACGTCCTCGGCGCTGACCACATCCATGCCCGCCGCGCCCGATGTGGCATAGGCGGGCAATGGCAGGCCCTCACCGTGGGGCAGGCGTTTCAACTGCACCGCAACAGGAACGCTCATTCCGCCGCCTCGACCCGGAACGCCGCCGCGATGCGTTCGGCCAGCGCCATCGCCACCGCGCTTTTGGGCATTTCGTCGAGCGTTTCGACCCCTTCGGCGCTGACGATATGCACGCGGTTCATGTCGCCGCCCATCACGTCACCCGAAACATCATTCGCAACGATCCAGTCGGCCACCTTGCGCTTGCGCTTGGCCTTGGCGTTTTCGATCACGTTTTCGGTTTCAGCAGCAAAGCCGATCACCAGTCCGGGGCGTTTGGCACCGGTCGCAAGATTGGTCAGGATGTCGGGATTTTCGGTCAACATCAGCGCAGGCGGAGCCGATCCGCGTTTCTTGATCTTTTCGCCGCGATATTCCTTGGGCCGCCAATCGGCCACGGCGGCCACCATGACCGCGACATCGGCAGGCAGCGACCGCTTGACCGTTTCGGCCATTTCCTGCGCGCTTTCCACGTCCAGTCGCTTGACCCCCGCCGGGGTTTTCAACGCGACCGGCCCCGCCACCAGCGTCACCCGCGCGCCCAGCGCGGCGGCGGCGGCGGCAATCGCAAAGCCTTGCTTCCCGCTCGACCGGTTGGCGATGTAGCGCACCGGATCAATCGCTTCCCAGGTCGGCCCGGCAGTGACCAGCACATGGCGACCCGCCAGCGGGCGGTGCGATGCGGCGATGCCGAAATCGGCGCCTTCAGGCACCTCGCCCAGCACAGCCTCGATTTCATCGGGCGTGGCCGGGGCGATCGGTTCGGGCGCGGTTTTGCGCGGGTCCACCTCGTGATTGATGGCGCCGATGTCGATCGGCGGGGCAGCGTTGGCGTTGCCTTTTTGCGCGAGCAACGGGCCGCCCAGATCGGGGGCAAACTCGGGCGCGGGTTCTTCTTCGGGTGGGGGAAGATCGCCTTCCTCAAGCGGCGGCAAATCTTCGTATTCGGCCTCGATTTCCTCGTGGCTGCGCTTGGCAGTCGACCGCGGGATGATCCGCGAAAAGAAATTGCTCAGCCCGCCTGCGGGCATGGCCGCATCGCCGGCACCCCCGTCATCGCCATCACCATCACCATCACCCTCGCTCTCGCCCTCAAGCGCTTCGAGCGCGATGGCCGGGCGCGGAAGCGCAGCGACGGGCGCGGGCAGATCGATGCCGAGGTGGTCGGCAATCGCGCGCCAGATCGCTTCTGGTTCGGGCAGGCGGCCATAGCCGAATTCGCCGCACGCCATCGGGCCTTTGTCGGGGTGGAGCACGGTAACGCCCGCCGATTTCAGCACGGCGATGTTGCGCTGGGTCGCTTCATGCTCCCACATCCGCACATTCATCGCGGGCACCGCGATCACCGGCTTGTCGGTGGCAAGGATCAGCGTGGTCGCCAGATCATCGGCAATCCCGCTCGCCATCTTGGCCAGCAGATCGGCTGTTGCCGGGCACACCACCACCAGATCCGCCTCCCGGCTGAGCTGGATATGCCCCATCTCGGCCTCGTTCTTGAGGTCGAACAGGTTGGTGTAAACCTGATTTTCGCTGAGCGCGGCAAGCGCCATCGGGGTGACGAATTGCTGCCCGCCTTTGGTGATGACGCAGGTGACATCGCCGCCACCCTTGCGGATCAGGCGCACCAGTTCGCAGGCCTTGTAGGCCGCGATCCCGCCGCCCACGACCAACAGAACCTTTGGTCCCGCTGCGCCCATTCCCGTCACACTCCTTGTTGCCCCGCTAGTCCGGCGCGTCACACACTCCCTAGCGCCCTGCCCCAGTCGCGCCAAGCCCAGCAAACGTCATGCTCCACGGTGGTTAATATTGTGCTTATCCCAAAGCGTGATGAGCCTGTTTCAACGTACTGGTATAAAGCGCGCGATAGCCATAAGCTGGTGCGAGAAGGGGATTGATCCATGATTTTTGCATTGCGCATTGCGCTCGCCCTGTTGGGCGTGCTGTTTGTTTCGATGAGTTTCGGGTTTTTGACCAACCCCGGCACCGCTGGGGGCGATTTCGGCATCACCGCATTGGGCCCGCAGGGCATGGCGAGCATCAGGGCGGATCTCACCGCATTTTTCGCAGTTGCGGGCGGAGCGTTCCTGCTAGGTGCGTGGAAACGCAATGGCGGGGCGCTGCTGGTAGCCGCAGCTCTGATGGCGATTGCATTTGCCGGGCGCAGCATCAGTGTGGTGTTTGATGGCACCTATGACGGGTGGTTCGTGCCGATGGGCGTGGAGGCCGTATCGGTGATCCTTGCGCTGATCGGCAGCCGCGTGCTGCCCGAGAAGATTAAACCCTCACCCTAAAGCAGCCCCGCCACCGTCGCACCCCATACCGCGCCTGCGCCGACCAGCCCGGCGATGAAATAGCCGATCCAACCTCCGCCCGCGCCTTGGCTGCGGTCGGTGAGCAGCGGGATTTCAGGCAGTGGCGGCGGTTCGGGGGCGCCGCCTTTGGGCGGGAATTTTTCTTCCAGCCGCCGGATCAGGCCGGGCAGGCGGAACAATGTCTCGGTGTCCTGTTTCAGCCGGTCTGCCAGTGCGGCCTCCGGCCCCAACTCGTCACGAATCCAGCTGCGCACGTAAGGCGCGGCGGTGTCCCACATATTGATATCGGGGTTCAGCTGCGTGGCGATACCTTCGACCATCACCATCGTTTTTTGCAGCAACAACAGGTGCGGCTGGGTCTGCATATCGAAATCGCGGGTGATCGCGAACAGCCCGTCGAGCATCTGGCCGACGCTGAGTTCCTTCACCGGCTTGCCGCGCATCGGTTCACCCACCGCGCGCAGTGCGGTGGCGAATTCACCGACCGAATGATAACTCGGCACATATTGCGCCTCGAAATGGATTTCTGCGACCCGGCGGTAATTGCCCGTGGTCAGGCCGTAGAGAATTTCCGCCAGCCATTGCCGCGCGCGCCGGTCGATCCGGCCCATGATTCCGAAATCGATCGCGGCGATGGTGCCGTCGTCCTCCACGAACAGGTTGCCCTGATGCATATCGGCATGGAAAAATCCGGCGCTGATCGCCTGCGTCAGAAAGCTGATGACCAGTTTATCGGACAGCGCGGCAAGATCATGCCCGCGCGCGCGCAATTCATCGACCCGGCTGATCTTGATCCCGTCGATCCATTCGATCGTCAGCACCCGGCCATTGGTGCGATCCCAGTCGATGCCGGGAATGCGATAACCGGGCACGCCCGCCATCTGTTCGGCAAGCTCGCTGGCAGAGGCGGCCTCACGCCGCAGGTCGAGTTCGGAATTGGTCCAGCGTTTGAAATTGGCGATGGTCAGGCGCGGGCGCAGACGCTCGGCCTCCCCGCCGCCCATCGCTTCAAGATGCGCGGCGGCCCATTCATAGGTCTGGATGTCGCGCGCGAATTTCTCACGGATGCCGGGGCGCAGCACCTTGATCGCGACCTTGCGGCCATCGGTGGTGGTGCCCTTGTGCACCTGCGCGATGGACGCCGCGCCGACCGGCTCGGGGTCGATTTCCGCGAACAGCTTGTCGATCGGCTGGCCAAAGCTGCCCTCAATCGCTGCCTTGATTTCGGCAAATGGCACCGGCGGCAGACTGTCCTGGAGCGAGAGCAGGTTGTTCGCTGCTTCCTCGCCCACCAGATCGGGCCGGGTGGCGAGGCTTTGGCCCAGCTTGATCGCTGCCGGGCCGATGGCGCGGAACGCTCCGGCATAATCGGGCGTGCCGCGCTTGCCGGTTAGCGTGGCGAGCCGCGCCAGCCGCACCATACGGCGCAGCGTTGAGGGCGCGTTGGGATCATTCTCGATCCCCACCAGCGCCCGGCGGCGCGCCAGCGTCACGCCCCAGCGCGCGAGGCGAAAGAGATGCGTTGCGGAGCTTGTCACGCGTTAAATCTTCCACC
>JAHJSJ010000254.1 GCA_018830415.1 Alphaproteobacteria bacterium
CATCGGTGAATGCCTGCCCGTATCCGGTGCTGCCGTGAAAATCGACCGAGATCACCGCATAGCCTTGGCTGGCGACCACGCGCGGGTTCCAGCGGGTTGACCAGCCATCATTGAAGCTGCCCTGCGGCCCGCCGTGGATATAAAGAATCGCCGGGATCGGCCCGTCCTGGTCGGCCAGCCGCGTGATCTGCCCCCACACCGTATCGCCGCCAGCGCCCGCAAAGCTGAACCGCCGGGTGACGATACTGGCCATTCCGCCCATCCGGGTGGTGGCCACATCGGTCAGCGGGCGGGCCTGCGCCATCCCGTCCGACAGATAGAGTTCCGCCGGATTGCCCAGCGAATCGCGGGTGAACACTATCCGCCCGCCCGGCAGCGGGGTGAGGTTGGCGATATGCGCTTCATTCCCCGCCATCAGATTAAGCTCGGTCACTGCGCCGGTCTGCGGATCGATGCGGAAGGCGGGGGTGTCGAGCACCTTTTGCGCGGTGACGACCAGCGTCTTACCATCCGCGCTCCACGTCAGTGAGCCAAAGCTGAGGTCGGTCTTCGCGGTCAGATTGCGCAGCTTGCCGGTCTTGAGATCGAGCAGCTGCACCGCCAACTTGTCCGCCTCATAGGTCGGGCGTTCCATCGCCAGCCATGCGAGGTAGCGGCCATCGGGCGATGGGGCGGGGGTGGTGTCGGTTGCGGCATTGCCTGCGGTGAGCAGGATCGGGGCGGCACCCGACAGGTCGGATACGTAGATATCGAGATTGGTCGACGTCGGTTCGGCCCCATCCGCTACCCGTGCGGTGAAATAGAGCGCGCTGCCATCGGGCGCGAAGGCGATTTCTTCGCCGCCGCCGAATGGCATGGTCGGGGTGTCGGCGGTGAGGCCGGTGGCGGGATCGCGCCCGTCAACCGGCGCGCCGTCACCCACCGCTTTGCCGCCTTCGATCGGGAAGACGAACACGCGGTTGTGGACGCCGGGGGTCTCCCACTGATCCCAGTGGCGGTAAAAGCCATCCGCACCATCATACAGGCGTCCGGTACCGGGGCCGGGCAGGTGCTTCGGCTTGGCATCCGGGCAGCCGAATTGCGGGCAATCGCGCGGGATTGCGGCCCACAGCGCGATTGCCTTGCCGTTGGGGGCGAGTTTGAACCCGGCGATGTCAGCGCTGGGGAAATCCGCCACCACATGCGCCGCGCCGTTGCCGCCATCCTTGCCAATGGCGATGCGCCACACGCGGCTGCGCGCTTCGGCCCCATCTTGCGGGGCGGCGCTGCTGAGGAAATAGAGCTGCCCATCCGGCCCAAACGCGGGGGACGAGGCTTTCAGCCCGAAATCGAGCGCGATCGGTGCAGCCCCCGGTGTGCCGAGGTCCAGAAGATAGAACGCAGTGCTGCGCGCCAGGCTGTCTGGATCGGTGGTGGTCACGCCATAAACCGCCAGCGTGCCTGCCGCATTCACCGCGGGCGCACCCAGACGCGGCAGGGTGACAAGGTCATGCGCGCTCATCGGAGTGGCAGGCTGCCCGTCTTGCGCAGCAAGTGGGGTGGTGATCAGAGCGG
Organism: Alphaproteobacteria bacterium; assembly: GCA_018830415.1. Taxonomy (GTDB): domain Bacteria; phylum Pseudomonadota; class Alphaproteobacteria; order Sphingomonadales; family Sphingomonadaceae; genus Erythrobacter. The sequence goes on from JAHJSJ010000254.1 coordinate 1,555, forward strand.
CGGCGATCAACACGCCGGTTACAGTAAAATGTCTCATGAGTGCGGGATTAGCCCGCCACGCCGCGCGGCGCCAGAGTTTACGGACGTTTGCCGACGATCCGGGCGATTTCCGCCTGCACCAGCTTTTCTACCATCGCGGGCAGGTTAGCCTCCAGCCATTCGGCCAGCATCGGGCGCAGCAATTCGCGGGTCAGCCCTTCCAGGGATGTTTCGCCCGACCGGACGATCTGCGGCCGCGCACCCGGTTCGGCCAGCATCGCCAGCGCGGCAAGGTTTTCCTGCATCGCGTCGCGCACTGTTGACGCGATCAGAGGTGCATCTTCGGTTTCGCCAGTGGCTTTCGCCGCTGCTTCGGGCAGGCACTCCATCTCGGCCAGATCGAGCACTTCGTCTTCGTCGCGGACGATGTGTGGGCGCGCCGGTTCGGTGCTTTCAGCCGCAGCCTGATCGGATTCCTGTTCAAGCCGGCGGCGCGCTTCGATCGCGCCAGTGCGATTGTCGCGTGCGATCACTTTCTTGATCGATTCGAGGATTTCCTCGACCGAAGCTTCGCCATCTTGCGCCATTATATGCCTCATTTCCCAGCGCCCGACCTGTCCCGAATCGGGAAAGCAATCACTCGCCGGGCAGCAATTGCGGGCCGATCATTGCGTCAGCGGCAGGAATGTCAACGGTGCTGGTCGATTTCGCTTTCGGTTCGGGGTCACGATCCCAATCCCAGTACTTGGTATTCACCCGCTTGGCATTGATCGTGGGATCATACATCACACCGCTGGTATCAAGGTTGAGATCGCGCGCCTCGGCGCGGCCCATCAGCGCCAGCAGGTTGAACCCGGCAACATAGGCGTTGCGCCGCGCGGTCACCAATTGTGCGCGGGCGTTGACCAGTTCCTGTTCGGCATTGAGCACATCAAGGATGGTGCGATTGCCAATCGAATTTTCCGCGCGCACCCCTTCGAGGCTGAGTTCAGCGGCGTCGACCGCGGCCTGCGAGCTGCGGATCACGGCGTTGGCCGCCTGCCAGCTGGAAAAAGTGGAACGGGTTTCGGCGATAACCTGCCGTTCTGATGCGATCACGTCTTCCAGCGCGGCGGATTCGCGTGCGCCGGCCTGGCGTTGGCGCGCGGCGGGCAGCCCGCCCTGAAACACTGGGATGGTCAGGCGCACCCCGGCATTGGCGGTTGTTTCATTTTGCAGAAAATTGGCAGCAACCGGCCCGCCCAAGGTTCCGAAAAAATTGGTGTAATCGCCGTTCGCGAACAGGCCGATGGTGGGCAGGCGGCCAGCGCCAGCCACCTTGGTATCAAACCCGGCGGCTTCGGCGCGCTGTTTGGCGGCGATCAGGTTGGGGTTGTTTTCGAGTGCGGTGACGATTGCCTCACCCACCGCGTCGGGCAGGCCGGGCAGTGGCGGCGGGGCCTCAAGCTCGCCCGGCGCGCGGCCAACCAGCCGCGCATAGGTTTCGCGCGCGGCAATCAGGCTGGCTTCGGCTTGCTGGAAATCGCCTTCGGCCACGGCCAACCGCGAACGTGACTGCGCGACATCGGTGATGGTGACGTCGCCAATCTGGAACCGATCACTTGTGGCTTCCAGATTGGTGCGCAGCACCGCAACATTATTGGCGGAGAGCGCGGCCAGCGCCTCGGTCCGCAGCACATCCATATAGGCCGCGACCACCTGACTGAAGACGGTCGCCTCGGTATTGCGCAGATCGGCCTGCCCGGCTTCGATCCGCTGTTTGGCAGCGTTGATGCCGTTGCGGATTGCGCCGCCAGAATAGACCGGAACCAAAAACTGGGCATTGACACCAAGGTTGCGTTCGGGCGCGGTGAAGGAGTTGGCTGATCGGCGCAGGAATTCGATATGGGTTGCGGTGACGTTGGCAGATGGCAGCCCCTGCGCGCGCTGGATCGGCACACCTTCATCGGTTGCGCGCAGATTGGCGCGGGCGCTTTCGAGCGTCGGGTTGTTGTCATAGGCCGCCGCCAGCGCATCGCGCAAAGTATCGGCCTGCGCGGGCGCGGCCAAAGTGGTCAGTGCCAGCAGGCTTGCCGACCCGGTCAACCGCAGCAGAACAGGCATGGCGGTCACGCGAAGGTCCAACCTTTTGTTGCGGCAAAGGCGCGCAGCACCGGAATGCCGAGATCCTCGGTCGGCTGAAGGTTGACCCGTCCCCCGACCTTGCGGCCCGACGCCAGCCGCGTGACCTGCCGCAGCACAAGGCCGGTGACGATGCGGCCATTTTCGGCCAGCAGCGCCGCCAGCGTATCGGGTAATTGTTCAATCGCGCCATCGATCACGATCAGCGAATAGGTGCCCCCAGCCCCGGTGGCAGCCGCGCCGGTCGCGGCGTCGGCGGCGCTGACGGCGGTCAATTCCGCCACCAATGGGCGCAGCAGTGTGGGCAGGTAGCCGGTGCCGCCGTCCACCACCAGCACCCGGTCATCGCGCGCAGGCGCGGCTTCGACCAGCAGTTTGCCATAAAACAGCGGCGCGGCAAGGTGCCCGCCTTCGCCAAGCGCCACGGCCCGGTCAATATAGGCGACCGATGCCTTGTCGGCTGGCAGGAAGTCTTCGCGCGGAACGGCCAGCATCCGCGCCAGCACATATTCCTCGTTGACGCCGCTGGTGCGCAGCTGGCTGTCAATCATTGACCGGCGCGCGGTCGCGCTTGGCGCGTGGTGTAAGGTGGTGGTCATGTCGTTCATCTTTACTCCGGCAAGCTGTCTTATACGCACAACACAGTCCGTCAAGCCTTGCTGCGGCCGATTATATTCTGACGCGCCTTTAGACTTGCCGCGCCAGTGTTCCAAGGCCTTTGACCTCGCAAGCGGACAGTGCTTAGGGGAGCGCGCAGACCTTCGGGACTGTATTCGACTTAAGCAGGGATGGCTTCGATGAGTGACATGACGAGCAGAGACGACAATGTGCGGATCGAAACCGATTCGCTGGGCGAAGTAGCGGTCCCGGCGCATGTCCACTGGGGCGCGCAGACCCAGCGCAGCATCGTCAACTTCCCCATCGGTGGCGAACGGATGCCGCCTGCGCTGGTGCGCGCGCTCGGTCTGCAAAAACTCTCGGCGGCCAAGGCCAATATGGCGCTTGGCGTGCTCGATGCCCGGCTTGGCGAAGCGATTGTCGCCGCCGCGCGAGAGGTGATCGACGGGACGCTCGCCGATCAGTTCCCGCTGGTGGTGTGGCAGACTGGGTCTGGCACCCAGTCGAACATGAACGCCAACGAAGTGATCGCCAGCCGCGCCAATCAGATACTCACCGGCAAAATGGGCGGCAAGGATCCCGTGCACCCCAATGATCACTGCAACATGGGCCAGTCGTCGAACGATACTTTCCCCACTGCGATGCATATCGCTGCCGCGAGCGAGGCGATCGAACACCTGATCCCGGCGCTAAAGAAGCTGCACGGCGCGCTGGATGCCAAGGCGAAAGCCTTCGCCGATATCGTCAAGATCGGCCGCACGCATTTGCAGGATGCCACCCCGATGACGCTGGGGCAGGAATTTTCCGGCTATGCCAAGCAGATCGAATACGGCATCGCCCGTGTCGAAGCGACATTGCCGCGTGTGCTCGAACTGGCGCAGGGCGGAACGGCGGTGGGCACCGGGATCAACGCGAAGGTTGGCTTTGCCGAAGAGTTTGCCGCTCAGGTCGCGGCTGAAACCGGCCATCCGTTCGTCACCGCGCCCAACAAGTTCGAAGCCTTGGCCGCGCATGATGCGATGGTGGAGATTTCGGGCGCGCTCAATGTGCTCGCCGTCAGCCTGATGAAGATCGCCAATGATATCCGCCTGCTCGGCTCCGGCCCCCGCAGCGGCCTTGGCGAACTCAGCCTGCCCGCCAACGAGCCGGGTTCCTCGATTATGCCGGGCAAGGTCAACCCGACCCAGTGCGAAGCGATGACGATGGTGGCCGCGCAGGTGATCGGCAATCACATGACGGTAACGGTGGCGGGATCGCACGGGCATCTGGAACTCAACGTGTTCAAGCCGGTGATGATCTACAACGTGCTGCAATCGATCAAGCTGCTGGGCGATGCGAGCCACGCCTTCACCGATAATTGCGTTGTCGGGATCGAAGCGAACGAGGATCGGATCAACCAGTTGCTCAACGAAAGCCTGATGCTGGTGACCGCGCTCAACCCGCATATCGGTTATGACAACGCGGCCAAAATCGCCAAGAAAGCACACGCCGAAGGCACCACGCTGAAGGCGGCGGCGCTGGCGCTGGGGCTGCTCACCGAAGAACAATTCGCGCAATGGGTGGTGCCGGCGGAGATGATTCGCCCTCGGGCGTGACCGGCGCGCACCCATTCGACCAAGGCCTGACCCCGCCCGACGACAAGCGCCGCGCCCGGTGGCATTTTTGCAGGCGGCGCGGTATCGCCCGTCGGCATAATGACGATGAATCGATCCCGCCAGGCAGACCCGGCTGCACCATCGGCCACAGTGCCGTTGCGCACAGTGCTGTTTTCGATGGTAGTGCTCTGGGCGACCTATTTCGTCCTGATCACCTTGCGCGCGCTGGTGATGGATTTCGGGCTGCAATTCGAACTTGGCTGGCGGCGGCTTTTGGTAACCGGTGTGGGCGTGGCGTTCACCATCGTTTTGTGGCTGCTGCTGCGGCTGTTCGATACCAAGCCGTTGTGGATCAAGATTTCGGCGGCGATTGCGCTGGCCATGCCGGTCGCGATTGCGATTGGGCAGGTCAACCACTGGGTGTTTCAGGACATGGAACTGGCGCAGGAACAGCGCTACGCTCAGAAATACAACATCAATCTGCGGCGCGATGAATCGGGCAATCTGCTGGTTGATGTGCCGGTCCGCCGGGTTGGTCCAGCGGAACTTGGCGGCGATGGTGAGGCGGCAAGCGCCAAGGATGATGTCGTCGATTCCGAAGCGGTGATGATTGCACCAGCAGACACCTACACTGATTTCTGGCGCAAACTGCTCGATGTGGCGCTGGGGCGCTATTTCCTGCTGCTTGCCTGGGCGGCCACCTATTTTGCCTTGCTGGCAGGCGTCCAGGCAAGCAGGGCGCAGTGGCGCGAAGAACAGTTCCGAACCGCAGCCAAGGCGGCTGAACTGCGGTCGCTGCGTTATCAGGTGAACCCGCATTTCCTGTTCAACACATTGAATTCACTGTCGGCATTGGTGATGACCGGTAAGGCGGAACGGGCCGAGCGGATGATCCAGACCATCAGCCGCTTCTATCGCCATAGCCTTGCCACCGAACCCACCGCCGATGTCGCGTTGAAGGACGAATTCGACCTGCAAAAGCTCTATCTCGATATCGAGGCCGTGCGCTTTCCCACGCGGCTGGTGACGGTGTTCGATCTGCCCGCCGATCTTGAAGAAGCGCGCGTGCCGGGAATGATCCTTCAACCGCTGGTCGAAAATTCGGTCAAATATGCAGTTTCGCCGGTTTCGCGACGGGTAACGATCACGCTGGCTGCGCGTGAGGAGCTTGACCGGCTGGTGATCACCGTTAGCGACGATGGCCCCGGCGTACCGCAAGGCGGCAGCCACGGGCTCGGCATTGGCCTTGCCAATGTCCGTGATCGGCTGGAGGCGCGGTTTGGTCCTGATATCGGCTTTGCCTCAGGCCCGGTGCCGGGCGGCTATCGCACCGAAATCCGCATTCCCCTTTCGCAACCGCTGAACCGCCCGATGGACGACCATGCCTGATACTGACAGCGACGATTCCCCTATGCGCACGCTGATAGTCGATGATGAGCCGCTCGCGGTGGAGCGGGTGCAGGTGATATGCGCCGAAATCCCCACGGTGCGCGTGATCGGCACCGCCAGCGATGGCGCTGCGGCGCTACGGCTGGCCGAAAAACTCAGCCCCGATCTGGTGCTGCTCGACATGACCATGCCCGAACTCGATGGGCTGGGGGTCGCCAAATGCCTTGCCGAACAGGATCAGGCCCCGGTGGTGATCTTCGTTACTGCGCATGATCACTTTGCGGTTGAAGCCTTCGATCTGGAGGCGGTGGATTACGTGCTCAAGCCGGTTTCCGCCGACCGGCTTGAACGTGCGATCGAACGCGCGGTGGCGCGGCGCGGGCAACGCCGTCAGCGTGCCAGCCAGTTTCTTGATGAATTGTGGGTGCCGCATCGGTCAGAACTGCTGCGGATCGCGGTGAGCGAAGTGCATCAGATCGATGCCGAACGCGATTATGTGCGGTTGCACGTCGGCGGGCCGGAGGCGCAGCGATCCTATCTGCTGCTGCAAACTATCGCGGGGCTGGAAGAACGGCTCGATCCTGAACAATTCATCCGCATCCACCGTTCCACCATCCTGCGGCGCGACAATATCCGCGGGTTGCGTCACGATGGGCTGGGCGTATGGTCGGCGGAACTGGTCAATGGCGATGCGCTGAGGATCGGGCGGACGTATTTAGGCCGGGTCAAGGCGATGGCGGGGCGTTGATTTCAATCAATAAAACGGCCCGAACCCGGGGGACTAACACGGGTTCGGGCCGTATCACCGGCACCGAGCAGCTTTCGGTGCGGGATCGCAAACGCAGTTTGGCGCATGGGTTGTGATTTGCGCACCACAAGCCATGCGCCAGGTATTTGTTGTCGCATTGCATTTTGCAGAAAACCGGTGCCCACTTTTCTGCGCAATGCTTTAACCGCCGCGCTGTTGATCTCTGGTCAGGTTGGCGGCGTGTTGGCGCACTTCGGCGCGCGCCTTGGCGATGCAGGCGCGTGCACTATTATTCACGATCCGCGTTCCGGTTTGCGGGCTGTTGGCCTGGCAGACCGTGCGCGCCGCGGCTTCAATCCGGCGGTCGAGTGCGCGCTGGCCTTCGGGCGTGTTCAGGTTGATGTCGGCCACTTCGATTTTCACCGTCATCCTTTCAGGCTCGCCAGCATAGGCGGGGCTGAGCGCGGTGC
>JAHJSJ010000255.1 GCA_018830415.1 Alphaproteobacteria bacterium
GCGGCGCGCCCGAAAGCCCACCTGCCTCATCCGCATGATGCGACCGCAGGCTGGGGCGCGAAATCGTGGTGTTGGATACCACCAGCGCGCCCAGGCGCCTGTCGATCGCGATGCGCGCAATCGCATCAATATCGGCAGGCTCCAGATCGGGCGCGACCTTGAGGAAGATCGGCGGGGGCGCGTCACACTTCGCCTCGGCCCGCGCGGCGATCACCGCACCGATCAACGCGGTCAGCGCGGCTTCATCCTGCAAGGCGCGCAGGCCCGGCGTGTTCGGGCTGGAGATGTTGACGCACAGATAGCTCGAATATGGAGCCATCATTTTTGCCATCTTCGCATAATCGGCAATGCGGTCAGGCGAATCCTTGTTGGCCCCGATATTTACTCCGACGATACCAGGGCGGCCAGCACGCGCGCGCAGCCGTTCAATCGCCGCCGCGCCGCCCGCGTTGTTGAACCCCATGCGGTTGATGACGGCCTTGTCTTCAACCAGGCGGAACAGGCGCGGTTTGGGGTTGCCCGCCTGCGGCAGCGGCGTGATCGAGCCGACTTCGGTGAACCCGAAGCCCAGACCGAGCAATGCATCGGGCACCTCGGCATCCTTGTCGAACCCCGCCGCGACGCCGACTGGATTGGGGAAGGTGAGCCCCGCAACCGTGATCGCCAGCCCATCGGGAGCAGGCTTTGGCGTGCGCAGTGGCAGCGCGGAAAGCGCGCGAATCGCCAATCGGTGTCCGGTTTCCGGATCGAACGAGAACATGGCGGGCTTGAGCAAATGAAACAGCATGGGAATCGCGCCTATGGCAGTGCGCGGCAGGTGTCGATGATTCGAACTACACACCTTCACGCTTTAACGCCTAACCCTAGGCGATTCCGGCCGAATATGACAATTTTGTAATGTGTTACCTTGCAAGCCGCTGCATTTTTTGTCGCTTGCATACAATCCCACAGACGATTCGTAGTCTAAGACAATCCTTGCGACCCGAAGGACTCGGAGCATCATTGCAAAGAGTTCCTCAACTTTCATAGGCGGCGCTCTGCAAGGAGCGCCGCCTTTTTTTGACCGTCTCGCTTTTGACTGCGGAAACAAATGCAGTAATAGTGGGTTGGGTAAGTTATGGACGCGATCATCTCTCCCGCTCAATTATCTGACAGGGCCACGGTTGAACCGCAGCGCCTTACGCCAGCGGCGCTGATTACAATCGATTACATCGCGCCTTCGCAGGCCATCGCGCCTTACGTTACCACCTTGTACCATTTTCGCTGCGACGAAGCGGCGATTCGCGACATTCAGCCAGCCTCGGTCGGGCATCTGTGCCTGTTCCCACATGGCACTGGCGAATTGCACTTTTCCGAAGGCAACCGCGACCCCAATCATGCCGTCGGCCTGCTCACCCCGCTTTCGCGCGCGGTGGCGATTGTGGTCGATGGGCCATTCCACGCGGTTGGCGCGGCGCTGACCCCGCTCGGCTGGGCGGCGTTGACCGGGCTTCATGCCGGGCAGCACCGTGACCGGCTGTTGCCCGCAGGATCGGTGCTGGGGCCTGAAATCGATGCGCTTGGTGCGCAGCTGCTGGACGCATACCGCGCGGGCACGATGAGCGGGCGGGAATGCGCGCTGGCCATCGGCACCTTCATCGAAAGCCATTTGCGCCCGATCAATCCGCGCCATCTCGAACTCGTCGCCGCCGTGGGTCACTGGCTCAGCGCCGCGTTCAATCCCGAAGTCGGCGCGCTGAACGGGACTGCTGGCTATTCCGCACGGCAAGTGCAGCGGCTGGTCGAACGTTACTTTGGCCTGCCGCCCCGTGCATTGGCGCGCAAATACCGCGCATTGCGGGTCGCCGCGTTGCTTTCTTCCCCGCAATTGTCGCTGGAGGACGAGGCCGAAATTGCCGAAGCCTTCTTCGATCAATCGCACATGATCCGCGAAATCACCCATTTCGTCGGGCGCACCCCGGCGCGGCTGAACGACCGGGAAACGCCCTATCTTGCCGAGATGATCAATTCGAGGAACCTGCGCGAACTGGGGGGCTAGTCGCGCAGGGCTGCATTCTTTACACCGATGAAATTGTGCCAATCTGACCTGCCAATCTGACCAGAGAGTGACCATGCCCCATTTCCGCGCTGCTTCCGCATTTGCTTTCACCCCTTCGCTGTTGGCGCTGGCGTTGGCGCTGTCTCCGGTTGGCGTTGCCGCGCAGGATGCCGCGCCCGCACCTACGGCTGAAAGCACCGCCAGCGAAGCTGCGGCGATTGATGCGCTGTTTGCCACCTATGATGCAGAGCAGCTCGCCAACTCTCCGCTTGGCAAGGCCTTCCGTGGCATCCGCGATCAGGATTACGGCAAGTGGGATGATCCTTCCGATGCCGCAGCGGATGCCGAGCTTGCGCGCTTGCAGGATGCAGCCAACCGGATGCGCGCGTCGTTCGATCCGGCGCAATTGCCCGCCCAGCAAGCGCTGTCTTACCGCCTGTTTGAACAGCTGGCCGCGCGGCGCGCCTCGCTTCACCCCTACCGCGACTATGGCTACATCTTCGATCAGATGAACGGCGCGCAAAGCCGGATGCCTGCGTTTCTGATCAGCACCCACCGGGTCGCCAATCTGGCCGAGGCCGAAGCCTATGTTTCGCGCATCGAAGGGATGGGGCCGCAGCTGGACGCGCTCATCGCCAAGGCGCGCGATCGGGCGGACGCAGGCGTAATGCCGCCCAAATGGGTCTATCCTTACGTGATTTCCGACATCGGCAATTTGCTGGGCGCAGGCGATGGCAATGCGGTGCTGGAAGATTTCACCAAGAAGCTCGGCCAGCTTGATCTGCCCGCCGAGCAAAAAACCGCCTTGCAGGAACGCGCCCGCGCGGGCTGGAATGGTGCCGTCGTCCCCGCCTACCAGCGCCTGCGCGCCGAAATGGAGCGCCAGCAGGCCATCGCTCCGACCGATGATGGCGTGTGGCGCTTTCCCGAAGGCGACAAATATTACGCCGCGCTGCTCGCAAGCTATACCACCACCGATCTGACCGCCGACGAAATCCACGCCATCGGCCTCGGCGAAGTCGACCGTATCCACGGCGAAATGCGCGGGATCATGGCCAAGGTTGGCTTTACTGGCACCTTACAGGAATTTTTTGCCTACACCCGCGATGACGCGCGCTTCTTCCACACCAGCCGCGAAGATTACATTGCCGATGCCAAGCAATATCTGGCGGCGATGGAAGCCAAGCTGCCCGAATTTTTCGCCACTCTGCCAACCGATCCGCTGGAGATCCGCGCGGTTGAAGCCTTCCGTGAACAAAGCGCGGGCAAGGCCTTTTACCAGCGCCCCGCGCCTGATGGATCGCGTCCGGGCATCTACTACGTCAACCTCTACAACCTGCGCGACATGTCAAAGAATGAACTGGAAGCGCTGGCCTATCACGAAGGCTTGCCGGGCCATCACTTGCAGCTTTCGGTGCAGACCCAGCTTGGCAACCTGCCCGCTTTCCGGCGGTTTGGCGGGGTGACGGCCTATTCCGAAGGCTGGGGCCTTTATACCGAGGAACTGGGCAAGGACATGGGGTTCTATACCGATCCTTTCTCCGATTTCGGACGGCTCGGCATGGAATTGTGGCGCGCCGCGCGGCTGGTCGTCGATACCGGCATCCACCACAAACGCTGGAGCCGCGAAGAGGCGATGCAATATCTCGCCGATAACACCCCCAATCCCGAAGGCGACATCGAAAAGGCAATCGAACGCTACATCGTCTATCCCGGACAGGCGACCGCCTACATGATCGGCAAGCTGAAGATCATGGAACTGCGCAGCAAGGCGCAAGCCGAATTGGGCGATGGTTTCGACATTCGCGCTTTCCACGATGTGATCCTCACCAGCGGCCCGGTGCCCCTGTCGATCATGGAGGAAAATGTCGGCAGTTGGGTCGCGGCGCAAAAGGGCGGCTGATCGCCTGCGCGGTTTTTGCGATTGTAATCGGAGCGGATTGCTCCTATTTCTAATTCAGAACGATTTCGTCTGAATTGAGAACTATTCGCAATGCGCCTGTCAAACCTTGCTGATTATGCCGTGATCACGATGTGCCAGGCCGCCCTGCATTGCGGCAACGGTCGGGTGAGCGCGGCGGAACTGGCGGCGGAAACCGGGCTGCCGGTGCCGACCGTGCAGAAGCTGGTGTCAAAGCTGACAGCTGCTGGCCTGCTCCGATCAGTGCGCGGCGCGCATGGCGGCCTTCAACTGGGCCGGCCTGCCGCCGCAATCACGGTCGCGGATATTGTCGAGGCGATCGAAGGGCCGATTGCGCTCGCGACCTGTATCGATCATGTCCCCTGCGATTTCGAGGCCGGATGCAGCATGAAACCGCACTGGCCGATCATCAATAACGCGCTGCGCGGCGCGCTGGCCGGGATCAGCCTTGCCCAGTTGCGCTCTCCTCCCGCGCCGCGCCCGCTCCCCCTGGTTGAGGAACATCTGGCATGAACCAAGACACAGACCTGCAATCGCGGCCTGAAACCGACATCGAAGCGCGCGAGGCCGCCGCCAAGGCCGCCGATTACGAGCATGGCTGGTCATCGGACATCGAAACCGAATTCGCCGAAAAAGGCCTGACCGAAGACACGGTGCGGTTCATCTCGGGCAAGAAGGGTGAGCCTGAATGGATGCTCGACTGGCGGCTTGAGGCCTATCGGCGCTGGCTGAAAATGGAGGAGCCGACC
>JAHJSJ010000256.1 GCA_018830415.1 Alphaproteobacteria bacterium
ATCGAGGATTTCTTCCAGCTCTTCGCGGAACCCCATGTCGAGCATTTCATCGGCTTCATCGAGCACCACGACCGCCAGCGATGAGAGGTCGAGCGCGCCGCGTTCCAGATGATCGCGCAGCCGCCCCGGTGTGCCGACAACGATGGTCGCCCCGGATTGCAGCGCGCGGCGTTCAACCTGCGGGCTCATGCCGCCAACACAGGTGGCGATGCGCGCACCGGCGGCCTTGTAAAGCCAGTCAAGCTCGCGCGCGACCTGCAACGCGAGTTCGCGCGTGGGCGCAATCACCAGTGCCAGCGGCTCGCGCGCGGGCGGCACCCGGCCATCATCGCCCAGCACCTGTTCGGCAAAGGCGAGGCCAAACGCCACCGTCTTGCCCGAACCGGTCTGCGCCGAAACCACCAGATCGCGCCCATGCGCTTCGGGCTCCAGCACGGCGGTTTGCACCGGGGTGAGCGCTTCGTAGCCGCGCTGGGTCAGGGCCTCGGCAAGGCCAGCGGGAAGATCGGGAAATGGCATGGAAAAAGGCTTTCAGGCGAGTGCGCGCGCCAAGGGCAGGGGCACAAAGGAATGTGAAATCGACCGAGCAAGAACGGGGCGCTTGGCCCGTTCGCGGGTGCGTCGATGCGCGGCCCATACACGTTTGCAGGCGGTTTGGCTTGCGTTTAATTATACGGGCGCGGGCAGGGGTCAATCAGGCGGGGCGGCGGCCAGCATATCGATCAGGTTGCGCGCCGCCTCACGGTCTTCCTCATGCGCGAAGGCAATGTCGAGATCGGGCGCATCGCCCAGCACCATCAACAGCGTCCACAGGGCGAAACGCTGCCCGCGATCCTGCACCATGCCGAAATCCACCCGCATCCGTTCGATCCCGGCGGGCAGCGCAGCGGGCGCGACTTCGGCCAGATCGCGGGTCCCGAAATAACGTTGCAGCAGATCGGCCATGTCCATGCGCGGGTTCATACCCCGGTGCGCGCGGCTTGGCTATTGGATCATCCGGCGCTCAGGCGGTTTGGCGCACCACCAGTTGCGGGGGCAGCACCAGGCTTTCGGTCTGTTCCCCGGCCAGACGCCGCAGCAGCAGATCAACCAGCCCGCGCGCGCCTGCGGCGATGTCCTGCTTGACCGTGGTCAGCGGCGGCACGGTATGCGACGCGATCGGCAGATCATCGAACCCGATCAGCCTGATGTCATCGGGCACCGCCACACCGCGTGTCCGCAGGGCCGTAAGGCATAGCGCCGCAAGCGTGTCGGTTGCGGCAAAGATCCCGTCAACCCGGCCCTTTACGGCGTCAAGATGGCGGGCAATTTCATCGCTGGCGCGCTCTGGGGAAAGGTGAGTCGGCAGTTCGATGATCGGCGCCAGGCCCATGCGCTGCGCAACATCTTGCGCTCCGGCAAAGCGGGCGGCGAATTCGATCGCGGTGGTATCGCCCAGAAACGCCAGCCGCCGCGCCCCGGCAGCGATCAGGCGTTCCGCCGCCAGCCTGCCGCCCAGCCGGTTGTCGGTGCCAACCACGCAGTGGCGCTGGCCTTCGGCGTGGTTGCCCCACACCACCATCGGGCCATAACCATCGGCAACATCTTCGATCCGGTCGAACTGATCGGACTGGCCGATCACGATCACCCCGTCGATCATGCCCGATCCGATAAACCGGTCGAGCCAGTCGGCATCGTCCTTGGGCACGACCCGGCGCAGCATCAGATCGTAGCCTTCCAGCGTCAGTTCATCCGCGAGGAAGCCGAGCAAGGTCATGAAGAAGGTGTCGGAAATCTGCTGGCGGGTGTCATGGCCCAGCGGAATCACCACCCCGATCACCCCGGTCTTCTGGCGGCGCAATCCGCTCGCCATCTGGTTGGGGCGGAACCCATGTTCGCGGGCAATCGCTTCGATCTTCTCGCGGGTTTTGGTGTTGACCAGGCTTTTGCCCGCCAGCGCGCGCGAAACCGTGCCGGGGGAGACCCCGGCCAGCCGTGCCAGATCGGTGATGGTGCGCACCGATCCGCGTGTTGCCCTGTCTTCGCTCATCCCTAGCTTGTCACCAGCCCCTGTTCGCGCGGGCGGCGGTGCCCGGCATCCACCCGCAGCGTAGCTATCGCGCCCGCCAGCATCAAGACGCCGCCCAGCATCAGCACATTGCGCGGATCGCCGCCCAGCAGCGGGCGATAGATCAGCGGCATGGTGAGCGTCTGGATCAGCATCGGTATGACGATGAACAGGTTGAAAATGCCCATGTAAATGCCATTGCGTTCGGGCGGGATGCAATCGGCCAGCATGACATAGGTGTTGCCCATCATCCCCGCCCAGCCAATCCCGATGCCCAGCATCAGCACAAACAGCGCCGCAGGCGTGCTGGCGCCGGGGATCATCAGCATCGCCGCGCCCGATGCGGCCAGGCACACCGCATGGACGTGCCGCGCCCCGAAGCGGGAGACCACCGGGATCAGCGCCAGCGCACCCAGAAACGCGATGAAATTATACAGCGCGCCGGCTTGCTGCGTTGTCAGCGTGGCTTCGCGAAAGGCGGCGCTGGCGGGGTTGCTGGTGTTGTAGATGCTGCGCCCCACGGCAAAGGTTATGTATTGCCAGTAAGCGAACATCGCATACCATTGGCACAGCATCGCGGCGGCCAATTGCCGCATCGGGCGCGGCATATCGCGGATGGCGGAACCAATGTCAGCAAAGGTGGCGCGCACGGTCAGCGGTTTGGCCTCCAGATCAGCCAATTGTTCGGGCGACAACGGCAGTTCGCGCACCCGGAATACCGACCACACAATGGTC
>JAHJSJ010000257.1 GCA_018830415.1 Alphaproteobacteria bacterium
ATCCATTTGTATGGGGATACGCGGGGAACGTAGCACCTCGTCATTGCGAGCCGCGGGCGAAGCAATCCATGAACCCGCGTTGCGAGGCTATGCGAGGGCGGTCGGTGGATTGCCGCGTCGCCTTCGGCTCCTCGCAATGACGAATTTGAAACCTTATCCCTGGCTCCGCCAGCGCATCACCACGCGCTCGACCAGTTCTTCCTCGCCGCCGTCCTTGCTCCACAGGTCGGCAAAGCTCGGGTCTTCGGACGCCGGGCGCTTGTGTTCTTCGAGGTTGTCAAAGGTCACGCGGATCGGGATCGCCACGCCTTCGCCGCAGATGATGCATTCGCGGTTGCGCAGCGCCGGGATCGAATCGAGGAAACCGCGCGCGCCTTCGGGCATGGCAGCCTTCACGAAAGCCTGATCGCGTTCGTTGTTGAGGCGCATCGAAATGATCGTGCCGCACTGCGACAACACGCCTTCAGCAAGGTCGGACGGGCGCTGGGTGATAAGTCCCAGCGAAATCCCGTATTTGCGGCCTTCCTTGGCGATGCGGCTGAGGATCTTGCCAACCGACGACCCATCGGCGTTCTTTTCGTTGGGCACGTAGCGGTGGGCTTCCTCGCACACCAGCAGCACCGGGCGGGTCTTTTCCTCACGGCCCCAGATCGCGAAATCGAACACCAGACGGCTGAGCACCGCCACCACGGTCGAGGTGATGTCTGATGGCACGCCCGACACATCGATGATCGAAATCGGTTTGCCGTGGCCCGGCATGCGGAAAATCTTGCCGATGAAATCGGTCATGGTGTCGCCCACCAGCATGCCCGAAAACATGAACTGGTAACGCGGATCGGCTTTCAGCTCGTCGAGCTTGCCCTTGATCCGCATGAACGGCGCGGACGAGGTCGCCTTGTCGAGCTTGCCCATCTCGTCCTGAATGATGTTGCCAAGGTCCGACAGCAAGTAGGGGATCGGCGAATCCACCGTGATCTTGCCCATCGTCTGCGCCAGCCTGTTGCGCGCGCGCGCGGCCAGCAGGCATTTGGCGAGAATGTCGCTATCGACCTGACGTTCATTGCCGCTGCCCGACAGCAGCACTTCGCAATGTTCTTCGAAGTTCATCAGCCAGTATGGCATTTGCAGGTTCGACACGTCGAGGATCTGCCCGGTCTGGCGGAACGCGGCGGAATATTCGCCGTGCGGGTCGATCATCACGATGTGACCCTTGGGCGCAGCTTCGCAGATGCGGTGCAGGATCAGCGCGGCGCTGGTCGATTTGCCGGTGCCGGTCGACCCCAGCAGCGCAAAGTGCTTGCCCAGCATCGCGTCGATATACAGCCCGGCGCGGATATCGCGGGTCGGGAACACCTTGCCGATCGTGACACTGGCGCGGCCATCGCTGGCGTAGATCTGTTCAAGATCCTTGGTCGTGGCGGGATAGCACATCGCGCCCGGAACGGGATAACGCGTCACCCCGCGTTTGAACCCGTGGATGCGGCCGGTCAGCTTTTCTTCGGCACCTTCACCCAGAAAATCGATATGGGCAATGATCCCGCCATCGGTGCGGCGGTCCTTGCGCTGATCGCGCACGTTGGCGAGCAACCAGGCATCGCCGACGCGGATCTTGATCTGGCTGCCAACCTGCCCGGCCAGCGCGATCGACGGATCGGCGTCCTCCATGCATTCATTGAGCCGTTGCAGGTCGAGCGCAATTTGCGAGCCTGAACCCGATATCTCCAGCACCACGCCGATCGGCAGGCGCGCATTATCATGGCTGCCTGCGGCGGCGGCTGCGGCTGCGGGCGCAGAATAATCCTCTTGCCCGGCCACATCGGGGCCAGTGGAACCTTCGAAATTCTGCCTGCCGAGATCGGTCATCCGCGCCTTTCCTTGCGCCACTATTGGAGCAGGCCAAGAACTAGCGCAGACTGGGTTAAGATCGGGTCAACATTGGCGGTGCGGCCAACCGTCCGGACTGGTTCAACCCTTGGCGAACATTCGCCCGGCAAGCCAGCCCATGCCAAGCGACATGGCAATCGCGCCGAGCCCGTAGAGCAGCGACCAGCGCTGCGCCGCAGTAACGACCTGCCCTTCAAGGCCGGCCTTGACCACTTCGATCCGCGCGGTCGCACTGGCCAGCACCCGCCCGCGCGCAATCGCGAAGGTTTCGGCAGTATAACGCCCGGTAGTCACGTTCGACGGCAGGTTGATGCGCGCCTGATACAGCACCTTTTCACTGATGCGCACGCCGCCGGGGTTTTCCTGATACAGCCCCTGACGTCGGCGCAATTCCACCAGCCCTTGGGCAAACCGCGCCTGTTCCTCAGGCTCGATCTGACCCGACGGGCTAAGCTGGATGAAATCGGTGCCCAGTTCGAAAATCGCCGCCGTGCGTTCATCGACAATATCGCTGATCGGGCGGGAGGAAACGACCGCGAAGAACGATGGCGCCGACCGGAAATCGCTGGCACCGGCATTCATCCAGATCCCGGCGATGCGTTCTTTTTCGCGCAGCCGGATCGGTTCGGCCGGGCCTTTCAGCACCACCACGATGTCATAATCCCCGGCGCTCCCGGCCCCTGCGGGATCGATCACCGCACCATACAGCAGCAGCCGCGCGCCGGTGAAGCCCTGCCGCACTTCGATCAGCGACTGGCTGACTTCGGGCACCAGCACCGGTTCGCGCTGGGCGAAAGCCGGGGGCGCGGATAGTGCGAGCCATGCGGCCAAGGCCAGCGTCAGCCGTCCGGCAAGCGACGGGTCGATGCTCATAATGGCACCACGGTGTAAATTTCGTCCGGTTGCACGCCAAGGCCGTAGAGCATCCGCAGCGCGATCACGATCACCAGCGCGGCCAGC
>JAHJSJ010000258.1 GCA_018830415.1 Alphaproteobacteria bacterium
GAGCACCATTGGCGCGGGCGCATCGGGATCGGTGGCAAGATCGCTGGGCAACACGGCATCGCGTGGGGCGGTCAAAGCCTCTGCCCCCGTAGCGGTAAGTTCGGCCACGATCCGGGCGGGATCGGCACTGTCGGCGCGCATCAGGCTGGCCGGATCGACCCCAAGCGCGGCAGCGATGCGGTTCATCCATGTCAGCGAAAGGCTGCGCATCCCGGTTTCAAGCCGCCCGATGGTCTGCGCGGTGGTGGGCGGATGACAGGCAGCGGCAAGATCGGCGAGGGTCATGCCCTTGGCCTTGCGAAGGTCTCGGATGCGGTTGGTCATGGTGTGCCTTATCATTTAACCGGATTGGTTTGTTCTTTCCTACAGACACGCCGCCTTGGCAAGTCGCAATCCGTCATTCAACGGAAGGAATTGCCATGAAGCGCGAACTGGTCGAACGTGAACTCACGCCCGAAGGCCCAAGCCGGGGGCAGGGCATAAAGGACCCCCGGCCTTCGCGCACAGTCACCGTCAATCTCGCTGAATCCCCGCTGGCATGGCTGCACGCGCGCGGGCATTTGTCCGATCAGTTGCGCGACGCAGGCGAGGCGCTGCGGGCTGATTACGAACGCGCGCAGCTTTCTGCCAGCATCACCATGCGCTGGGATCCGGTGCGGGTGAAATCGACCGGGGATCGCGGCCTCTCCCCCAACGAACGCCAGATCGCCGCACGCCAGCGGTTTGACGGGGCAATCAAGGCGGCGGGCAGGGGGCTGGAGGATATCCTGTGGCGCGTAGTGTGCGCTGGCGAGGCGCTGCCCGAGGCCGAAAAAGCGCTCGGCTGGCCGACCAGAAGCGGCAAACTGGTGCTGAAAATCGCGCTGGAGCGGGTCGCGGATTATTATCGGATCGCCTGAAGTCGGGGCGCGTCGAGAGGGCGCGGGCGCGGCTTGTTTCTCAGCCCTCGATCTGCTCGGCCAGCATCAGCCAGCGTTCCTCCGCAGCATCGCGCTCAGCACGCGCGTTGGCTATGCCCTGGTTGATCGTAGCGAACCTTTGGGGGTCTCTGGAATATAGCTCGGGGTCGCCCAGCAGCGCCTCTCCCCTGGCTATTGCTGTTTCCAGCTCCTCGATCCGGGCTGGCAGGATTTCGTAATCGCGCTGGTCCTTGTAGGACGTTTTGGCGGGCGCAGGCGGCCTGTCAGGCTGGTTGCGGTTAGGCCCGTCCTGACCCCTTCCAGACTGCGCCAGCCTGCCGTTAGGGGTGCGATTGGTGGGCGTTGGTGGCGTCTTGCGCTTCGCCTCCCAATCGGCATAACCGCCCGCAATAATGTCCACCTTGCCCGATCCGTCGAGGCCCAGTGTCACCGTTACCGTGCGATCCAGAAAATCGCGGTCGTGGCTTACGATCAGCACCGTGCCATCAAAATCGGCGATCACTTCCTGCAATAAATCAAGCGTTTCGAGGTCGAGATCATTGGTCGGTTCGTCCAGCACAAGCAGGTTGGCGGTGCGGGCAAATTCGCGCGCCAACAGCAGGCGGGAGCGCTCGCCCCCGGACAGGATGCCGACCTTGGTATCGACGAGGCCGGGATCGAACAGAAAATCCTTGAGATAGGCCTGAACGTGCTTGCGCACCCCGCGCACATCGATCCAGTCACCGCCCTCCGCCAGAATCTGACGCACCGTGGCCCCCGGTTCGAGCAGCTTCCTCTGCTGATCGATCATCACGCCAGATAAAGTGCGCGCGTGAGTAACGCTGCCGCTATCGGGCTCCAGTTCTTTGGTGAGCATTTTCAGCAATGTAGTCTTGCCCGCACCGTTAGCGCCGACGATCCCGATGCGGTCGCCGTTCTGGATGCGCAGGCTGAACGGCTTGATGATCGGGCGGCCATCATAGGTTTTGGAAATGCCCTCCGCCACGATTACCGACTTCGATTTGAAGTCATCATCGCTGGAAAGTTTGAGCTTGGCCGTGCCCGCGCCGGAAATCATCGATGCCCGCGCCGCGCGCATCTGGAACAGCTTTTCCAGCCGCCCCTGATTGCGCTTGCGCCGCGCGGTGACGCCGCGTTCGAGCCAGTGCGCCTCGATCTTCAGCTTGGCGTCCATCCGTTCGGCCGCGCGGGCTTCCTCGGCATAGACCTGTTCTTCCCACGCCTCATACCCGCCAAAGCCGATATCCTTGCGCCGCAGAGTCCCGCGGTCGAGCCACAGGGTCGCGCGCGTCAGGCGCGTAAGGAAGGTGCGATCATGGCTGATCGTGATGAACGCCCCGCGATAGCGGGTCAGCCAGTCCTCCAGCCAATCGATCGCGGACAGATCGAGGTGGTTGGTCGGTTCATCCAGCAGCAGCAGATCGGGATCCTGCGCCAAGGCGCGGGCAATCGCCGCGCGCCGCCGTTCACCGCCGCTGGCGGTTTCCGAAAGGCGGCTCATATCGATGCCAAGTTGGCCCGCAATCGCTTCGACTTCGTGCTCGGCGGGGGCGTCATCGCCGGCAAGCGCAAAGTCCATCAGTGTGCCGGGGCCGGAAAAGTCGGGTTCCTGTTCCAGAAACACGATCCGTGTTCCCGGCTTTACCCGGCGCTGGCCGCGATCTGCATCGATGCGTTCCATGATCAGTCGTAGCAGCGTGGTCTTGCCCGCGCCGTTGCGGCCGATCAGTGCAAGCCGATCACCGGGGAGCACGTGCAGATCGATTGGCGGGGTGCCGCTATCAGGCGTCGGCCCGCCAAACAGCCAGCGCCCGCCTTGTTGCAGGGCGAGCCCTTCGAACGAAAAGATAGGAGGTTGCGCCATCGGAAGCGCCACCTAGGGACTTGCGGCCTGCGCCACAAGCCTGCTCGGCAACCCGGCGCAATGGGCGGTTCAGTCACGCGAAAGCTCGCCCGGTGCAGGAGCCGGGCAAATTGGAGGAACGCAGAATGATCCGACCCGCAATGACTATGCTTGCCGCAAGTGCGCTGGCAGTCCCTTCTCACAGCCTTGCTGCGGCAGAAATCGCAATCAGCGCCGATGGCCCGGTGGTTGAACTCAACGTGTTCGAAAGCGTGTCGGTCGCGCCCGACATTGCCACCATCGGCGCGGGCGTGACCAGCGAAGCACCGACCGCGACCGAAGCGCTGCGGCAAAACTCAACCGAGATGCAAAAGGTGATTGCGCGGATCAAGGCGCTGGGCGTGGCGGACAAGGATATCCAGACCACCGGCATCAACCTGAACGCGATGTATGATTACAATCAGGAAGAGCGGCGTCAGGTGTTCCGCGGTTATCAGGCGTCGAACCGGGTGAGTGTAATCCTGCGCAAGATCGACGACGCGGGCAAAGTGCTTGATGCGCTGGTTGCGGCAGGCGCAACCGATCTTAACGGCCCCAGTTTCTCAATCGAGAATGACGAAGACGCCAAGGACACAGCTCGCAAGCGCGCAATTGAACGCGCGCAGGCTCGGGTGCAGGCCTATGCTGACCTGTTCGGCTATGACGGCGCGAAAGTGCTGGCGATTGCTGAAAGCATCGAAGGGCGGGGGTCGATGCCCGAATTGGCGAAGTTGCGCGTTAGTGCTGACATGGCCGCTGCCGCGCCGCCGGTGCAGCCAGGGATGGTATCCACCGGGATCAGCATCACCATCAAATACGAGTTGGTGAAGGATTCAGCCGCTGTGTCCCAGCGATAACTCATTCACGGCTTGTTCAATGGGCGCTGGCTAGGCATGGTCTTGTCATGAAAACCATCCAATCCTTGTTTGCAGGTTGCATCGCAGCGCTCGCGTTGGTGGCTATCAGCACGCCAGCGACGGCGCAGGATCAGTCGCGCGGCGATCAGGGTGAGGCCCGGCGCGAAGCGCGCGCTGGCACGCAATTGCCCCTGCGCGAAATCGAACGGCGCATCCTGCCGCAGATGCAGGGTAGCGAATATCTTGGCCCCGCGTATGATTCCACGGCGCGTGCCTACAGGCTCAAATTCATCCGCGATGGCCGGGTGACCTATGTCGATGTTGATGCCCGAACGGGGCGGATCATCGGTCGTTCGCGCTGATCGGCTGACCGCTATGCGCGATCATCGGGGGAAAGCGGCAGCTTTGGGGCATGGCCCTTGCTTGACGCGTTGTTTCCGAAAGCGCACGACCCAGCCAATAACAATGCAGGAAAATGGTGGATTATGCGCATTCTGATCGTCGAAGACGAACCGACCCTCGGCGCGCAGCTCAAATCGACGCTGGAACAGCAGGGCTATGCCGTCGATCTGTCTGCCGATGGCGAGGACGGGCACTTCATGGGCTCGACCGAGGATTATGACGCAGTGGTGCTCGATCTCGGCCTGCCCGAAATTGACGGGCTGACCGTGCTTGGCATGTGGCGGCGCGAGGGGCGCACCTTCCCGGTGCTGGTGCTGACTGCGCGCGATAGCTGGAGCGACAAGGTCGCCGGGCTTGATGCAGGCGCGGATGATTACCTTGCCAAGCCGTTCCAGACCGAGGAACTGATTGCCCGCCTGCGCGCGCTGATCCGCCGCGCTTCGGGCAATACCTCGTCCGAATTGACCGCAGGCGATGTGCGACTGGACACGCGCTCTGGCCGGGTGACGCTGAGCGGTGAGCCGGTCAAACTGACCGCGCAGGAATACAAGCTGCTGTCCTATCTGATGCATCACAAGGGTAAGGTGGTGAGCCGCACCGAACTGATCGAGCATATCTACGATCAGGATTTTGATCGGGATTCGAACACCATCGAAGTGTTTGTCACCCGTATCCGCAAAAAACTTGGCGCAGACGTGATAACGACCATCCGTGGCCTTGGTTACAGCCTCGACGACCCCGCCGACGCACCGCGCGCCTGAGGCGTCGGGCACGGGCGGCGACGCGCAAACGGCCTTGCCTGAAGGTGAGGCCGTCGCTGTGCCAGCCGATGTGACCGGGTTGGCAACCTCAACCCCGCTCGCCAGCCTCGCCCGGCGGATGGGGCTGATCGCGGCGGGCTGGATCTTTGTGCTGTTGCTGGTCGGCGGCGTTGCGCTCGAACGGATGCTGACCACCCAGGTCGAATCCAATTTCGATGAACAGCTTGAATATATTCTCACCGCGATGATCGCCTCGGCAGAGATCGATCCCTTCGGTGAAGTCTGGTTCTATCGCACGCTGGGCGACCAGCGCTTCCTTGAACCGGGCAGCGGGCTGTATTGGCAGATCAGTGGCGGCGAATACGAACCGATCGCATCGCGCAGCCTGTGGGATCGCACACTCAAGCTGGAGGGCGCGATTGGCGAGGGCGGGCATTTCGATAGCGAAGCCCATTTCCATAATTCAGACCAGTTCGCCGGTGAGCCGCTGCGGATTGCCGAACGCACCGTGATCCTGCCTGGCAGCGAAACCCGCTGGACGTTTGCCGTGGCCAGCGCGACCGAGCAGATGGACACGCAGGTCGGACGTGTGCGGCTGATCCTGATCTGGAGCTTTGCGGTGCTGGGGCTGGGGCTGCTGGTGATGGCGACGCTGCAGATCCGTTACGGCCTGTCACCGCTCAGGCGGGTGCGCGCGGCAATCCAGAACCTGCGCACCACCGGCGCGAACCGGATAACCGAACCACTCCCACTGGAAGTGCAGCCGCTGGTAGATGAACTCAACGCGCTGATCGAACATTCCGAAAAACAGGCCGAGGAGGCGCGCCGCCATGCGGGCAATCTCGCGCACGCGCTCAAGACGCCGCTGACGGTGCTGACCAACGCGGCCACCGCGCGCGCGCCTGATCTGGGCGAGGCGGTGATGCGGGAAACGCGCACGATGCAGCGCCATGTCGATCACCATCTTGCCCGCGCGCGCGCTGTCGGCCGCCGCGCTGTCGGCCATGCCAAAACCAACGTGATGGGCTGCGCCGAAGCTGTGCGCCGTGCGGTTGAGCGGCTTCACCCGGATGGCCGCCTTGATATCGCCGGGAGCCGTTCGGCAACTGTCGCGCTCGAACGGCAGGACTTGGATGAACTGCTCGGCAATCTGATCGAAAACGCCGCGAAATATGGCGGAGGCAGCGTATTTGTCACTATCGATCCCGATGAGGACGAGGCTCCGCGCGATCCGAAGCAGTGCCTGATCTGGGTGGAGGATGACGGGCCGGGCATTCCGGAGGCTGAACGTATCCGCATCTTTGATCGCGGGGTGCGGCTTGATACGGACAAGCCCGGCACCGGGCTGGGCCTGGCAATCGTGCGCGATGTCGCGGAAATCTACGGCGGCAGCGTCAGGCTGGGCACGAGCGAGGATCTGGGCGGTCTGCTGGTCGAATTGCGCCTGCCGCGCGCCGATTGAGGCGGGCGCGAAGGGTTTGCGCAATCGCCGCGTTATACCTTCGAACAGGCGACGAAAATCACATGCAACCGGGGTCATTTGCGCGCAATCATGAATGCCAGCGGCAAGCCATCCACCATTGCCGGAACGCGCGCTGATTGCGGCTCGGATGCGGCGTTGGCGGCGCGGTTGGCGGCGCGCGATCCGGCGGCGCTGCGTGAAGCCATCACGCTTTACGCGGCCTCGTTGCAACGCATCGCTTTTCGCATGACAGGCGATGCCCATGAGGCCGAGGATCTGGTGCAGGAAGCGATGCTGCGATTGTGGGATCAGGCCCCGAAAATCGCCGCGCGCCATCCGGTCGAAAGCCAGGCTGCGGCGGCGTTGCGGCTGGGTGGGTGGCTCAACCGGGTGGTGACCAACCTTGCGATTGACCGGTTGCGGCGCGGGCGGCGGATGTCTGCTGGCGAGGTGCCGGATCGCGAGGATGAGGCACCGCTCGCCGATGCGCTGATCGAAGCCGGGGAGCGCGATCATTCAGCCCGCGCGCTGATTGCTGCACTGCCCGAACGCCAGCGTGCCGCGATCGTGCTGACCTATTACGAGGATATGTCCAATGCCGCCGCTGCCGAAGCGCTCGAAATGAATATCAAGGCGTTTGAATCCTTGCTGCTGCGCGCGCGCACCACATTGCGCAGGGCCTATGCAGATTTCGGGGAAGGAGGTGCGCAATGAGCACCAACGACATCATTGCTGGCAGCCCGCTGGCTCGCAGGCTGGATGATTATCCGGTGCCCGATCTCAGCGCAGGATTTGCTGATCGTGTGCTGGCCGCCGCCGCTGCGCGCGCCGCGCCGCTGCCAGACTTGCGCCGCCCCGGCGGCGGTGAGGGACGTGGCTGGCGACTGGGCCGGCGATTGGCGATTGCGACGTTCGGTTTCAGCGCAATCGCCAGCGCTGCGGCCGCGACCGGTATGCTTGACCGGATCGATATTGCCGTGCCCTCGGCCGAACGAGTGTGGACCAGCATTACCGGCAAACAGCCTGTGGCGGCAGCTCCGGTGCTGGCCGCAGCCCAATCCGCCGATGCTGCGCCCAAAGCGCCGGTGGTATTCGATGGGCAGATCGACACGCCTGAAGAACTGAACGAAGCCTTTCGCCGGATTGAAGACGTGCGGCAGGGTCGCATCAAGGCACGCCGCGAACGGCAAGACGAGCGCATCGAGCAGGCCATCGAGCGCCGCCGCGCAGCTGGCCTGCCTGTGCCGAGCGCCGAAGAGCTGGCTCGTCAGCGCCAGCGGATTGACGAGGTGCAGGCCATTCGGCAGCAGCGCGCTGACGAACGCATCAAGGCCCGGCGCGACGAGCTTGAGCGCAAGGTGGAAAGCGGTGAGGTGCTGACCCGCGAGGATATCGTGCGTCCGCTGCGCGATGATCAGCGCGCAATGGACCGGCGCGAACGGATGGTGCGGCTTCGCCAGATGACCCCGCAACAGCGCCGCGAAGCGCTGCGTAACCTTCCGCCGCAACAGCGCCGCGCGCTGATCGAAGAATATCGCAATCTTGGCAATGCGCCTGACACGGATGGGGCTGTTGCAATCCCGGACAACGCCACGCCAGAGACTGCGCCGGTCGAGGAATCGCCGCCGCCGCAGCCCTGACCGGCAGAAAATTCGATCTGGCTTAACCCTGCTGGGCGCGTTCGTGGTGGCGGATCACTTCGTCGATGATGAATCGCAGGAATTTTTCGGAGAATTCCGGGTCGAGATCGGCGTCTTCGGACAGTTTGCGCAATCGGGCGATCTGGCGCGCTTCGCGATCAGGGTCGGCTGGCGGCAAAGTTACCTTGGCCTTGTATTCCCCCACTGCCTGCGTGATCCGGAATCGCTCTGCCAGAATGTGAATCAACGCAGCATCGATATTGTCGATGCTTTTGCGGAACGCAGCGAGCACCCGGTCGGGTTCTGCAGGCGGGGCGGTGGGGTGTTGCGGTTGTTGCGGCATCGCGCGCGAAACTAGCAGCAAATCTGCGCTTGCCAAGCACGCTGAGGCCGCCCTAATGCCGCCAAAGCATGAGTGCTGATATCATTCCTTTGCCGCGCAAGGCGCCGACACTTGATCCGATGTTGTCACTGACGGCGGCGGGCATGAATTGCGTCAACGCGGTTATCCTTGACCGGATGCAGAGCGAGATCCCGTTGATCCCGCGCCTTGCAGGCCACCTGATATCGGGCGGTGGTAAGCGGCTGCGGCCGATGCTGACGCTCGCCGGGGCCGAACTGGTCGGCTACAAGGGCACCCGCCACCATAAGCTCGCAGCCGCAGTGGAGTTTATCCATACTGCCACGCTGCTGCATGACGATGTGGTTGATGGCAGCGAACTCAGGCGCGGCAAGGCGGCTGCCAATATCATTTTCGGTAATCCGGCGACTGTGCTGGTCGGCGATTTTCTGTTCAGCCGCGCGTTCGAACTGATGACCGAGGATGGGAGCCTGCGTGTGCTCTCGATTCTCAGCCGTGCCAGTGCGATCATTGCGGAAGGCGAAGTGTCGCAGTTGTCGGTTCAGCGCCAGATCAACACCAGCGAAGAACAATACCTGCACATCATCGGTGCCAAGACCGCCGCGCTGTTTTCTGCCGCCAGTCAGATCAGCGCCGTGGTGGCTGAATGTTCCGAAGAACAGGAACGCGCGCTTGAATCCTATGGCCGCAATCTTGGCGTGGCGTTCCAGCTGGTCGATGATGCGATCGATTACGATTCGGATGCCGCCGAGATGGGCAAGGAACAGGGCGACGATTTCCGTGAGGGAAAAATGACGCTGCCGGTGATCCTCGCCTACGCGCGCGGCGATGAGCAGGAGCGGCAATTCTGGAAAGCGGCGATCATTGGCCATCGCACGTCGGACGATGACCTCGCCCATGCGATTTCGCTGATCGCAAAGCACAATGCCCTTGAAGACACACGCGAACGCGCGCGCCACTTCGCGCACCGGGCGATTGATGCGATTTCGATCTTCCCGGATGGCAAGGCGCGTGCGGCAATGGCGGAAGCCGCGCAATTTGCAGTCGCGCGCGGGCACTGAGCGGGCTATCCGCCCGGGGTGATGCACCCCGATCTTCCTATCCACGCTGTCCTGCCCCAAATCCGCGCCGCCTTGGCAGGGCCTGGGGCGGGCGTGCTGATCGCGCCGCCGGGGGCTGGCAAAACCACCGCGGTCGCGTCTGATCTGATCGGGCAGAGATGGTGCACGGGGCAAGTCATCATCACCAGCCCGCGCCGGGTTGCCGCCCGCGCTGCCGCCGAACGCATGGCCGAAATGCTGGGCGAAGTGCCGGGGGAAACGGTGGGCTACATTACAAGGCTCGATCGCAAAACATCCGCCAAAACCCGCATTCTGGTCGTGACCGAGGCGATTCTGGTGAACCGGCTGGTCGATGATCCCGAATTGTCGGGCGTATCGGCGCTATTGTTTGACGAGGCGCATGAACGCAGCCTCGACAGCGATCTTGGCCTTGCGCTGGCGCTGGAGACCCGCAGCGTGCTGCGTGAGGATTTGCGGGTGCTGGTGATGTCGGCCACCATCGACGGCGCGCGCTTTGGCCGGTTGCTGGGTGATGGAGCGCCTGTGATCGAGAGTGAGGGCAAGAGTTTTCCATTGACCATCAAGTGGCTTGGCGGCGACAATGCGCAAGCGATCGAGGACCGGATGGCAGGTGCGGTGCTGACCGCTTGGCGCGATGAGCAGGGCGATATTCTCGCCTTCCTGCCCGGCGTGCGCGAAATTGAGCGGGTGCGTGAACGGCTGGAAGCGCGTCTGCCCGACACCCCGATTCACTCGCTCCACGGCCAGATCGAACCTGCGGCCCAGCGCGCCGCTATCCGCCGCGACAGCCAAGGTCGCCGCCGAATCGTGTTGGCCAGCGCCATTGCCGAAACATCGCTGACATTGGACGGCGTGCGCGTGGTGGTCGATAGCGGGCTTGCGCGGCTGGCCGAGTTTGATCGGGCGGCGGGCACCACGCATCTTGTCACCCGGCGTTCCTCGCAGGCGTCAGCAACCCAGCGCGCGGGGCGTGCGGCGCGGCAGGGGCCGGGGGTTGCTTATCGGTTGTGGGAAGAGGCAGGCCATGCTGGCCGCCCCGAATTTGCGCCGCCTGAAATCGCCCAGGCTGACCTTGCCCCGCTGCTGTTGCGGCTGGCGAAGTGGGGGACGAGCGACCCCGCTGATCTGGCATGGCTCGATACCCCGCCTGAGGCCTCGGTAAGCGCGGCGCGGGCGGCGCTTGAGGCTTTGGGCGCGCTTGATGGGGCAGGGCGGATTACGCCTATGGGTGAAGCGCTGGCCGCGCTGCCGATGGCACCCGATCAGGCGGCAGCTGTGCTGCGGGGCGCGTGTGCAGGCCACGGCGAGGATGCGGCGCGACTGGTGATGCTGTTGCAGGAACGCGGGCTGGGCGGGCGCGGCGAAGACCTGATGCAGCGGCTTGCGCGCTGGCGCGGCGACCGTGCGCCGCGTGCCGTTTCGGCGCAGCGCATTACGCAGGGGTGGGCCGGACAGGCGCTCAAACTTGCCGGGGCGATGGAGCGCACGCCTGCCAATGATGCTGCGGAATGCCTCGCGCTTGCCCGCCCCGATTTCGTCGCCCGGCGGCGCGATGCCTCGGGCGAATTCTGGCTGAGCGCAGGTGGACGTGGGTACCGGCTCGATCCCGCATCGCCGCTGGCGCGGGCGGAATGGATCATCATTGGCGATGCGCAGGGTGAGGCCAAGGGCGCGCGCATCACCGCCGGGGCACAGCTTGCACCCGAACGCGTGCCGGTGCTTTTTGCCAAGGCAATGCAGGAACGCATTATAACCCGCTGGAATAATGACAAGGATCGGGTTGAGGCCCGGCGTGAACGACGGCTCGGCGCGATTGTGCTCGCCAGCGTGCCCGAACCTGCGCCTGACGCTGCCCTGTGTGTGGATATCCTTGTGGAGAAAGCTGTTGAGCGGCTGGGGGATATTCTCCCCGCTGGTTTTCTGGCCCGCGCACGATTTGCCGGGGTGGAGGCGCTTTCGGCCGTGGCGCTGGGTGAACGGGCGCAGGAGTGGCTCGTCGCGCTGCTCGCCGGGAGGCGCGATCTTGACCTTGCGCCGCACCGTTATGAGGAGGCAGCGCTGGGCCTGCTCGACTGGAACCAGCGTCAGGCGCTTGACCGTGCCGCTCCCACCCAGTTCACCACGCCTGCCGATACCCGCCACGCCATCGACTACGCAGGGGACGATGCGCCGAGTGTTGAAGTGCGGGTGCAGGCGCTTTTCGGGCTGGATACGCAGCCGGTAATTGGCACCGCGCCGCTGCTGCTCAAACTCACCAGCCCCGCAGGCCGTCCGATCCAGTCGACCCGTGACCTGCCCGGCTTCTGGCGCGGTAGCTGGGCTGATGTCGCCAAGGACATGAAAGGCCGCTATCCCCGGCATCGCTGGCCCGATCAACCCTGGCTGGAAAAGCCGAGCCTCAAGACCAAAAATGCATTTAATCGAACCGATTCGTGATCTAAGGGGCATCCATGACCGCACGTATTTACCAGCAGCCCAAGCACGCGATGCAATCGGGTAAGGCCCACACTGATGAATGGGTGATCGAATTCGCCCCGTCCGAAGCGCGTTTCGCCGATCCGTTGATGGGCTGGACGGGCAGCAGCGATACCCAATCGCAGGTGCGAATGACCTTTCCCAGCAAGGACGCGGCCAAGGCCTATGCCGAGAAATACGGCATCACTGCGCGCATCCACGCAACCCCGCCCAAGCGGCTTAAGCTGCAAGCCTACGCGGATAATTTTCGCTGAGTTGATTTTTCCCCAAAGCGCCGCCATATGCGCGTTCGGGAGTCGGGTGGACGTTTGCGTTCGCTCACCGGGTCAGGTCCGGAAGGAAGCAGCCCAGGTGAATTGCGGCGGGTCGCTCGGCTCCTTTTTCCACCATTATCACTGCCATGCGCAGCATGACAAACGCGGCCCAAGCGCCTAGCTTTGTGTCATGAGCGATTCCGATCCAGATCTGCCTGAAGATACCACTGGCCCAACAGCAGCAGAGCTGGAGGCAGCGGGGCAGAATGCGCTGTTCGGCGAACCCGCGCCCACGCCGGAGGCCGCTCCTGCGGCTCAGCCGGCCAAACCAGCCCCTGCCGCAACCAATCAGCCCTACCGGGTGCTGGCGCGCAAATATCGCCCGCAGACCTTTTCCGAACTGATCGGACAGGAAGCGATGGTGCGCACCCTTGCCAATGCCATCGCGCGCGACCGGCTGGCCCATGCCTTCCTGATGACCGGGGTGCGCGGGGTGGGCAAGACCTCGACCGCGCGGCTGATCGCCAAGGCGCTGAACTGCGTCGGGCCGGACGAGCAGGGCGGGCCGACGATTGATCCGTGCGGGGTGTGCGAGGCCTGCGTCGCGATCGCCGAAGGCCGCCATATCGACGTGATCGAGATGGATGCGGCCTCGAACACCGGGGTCGATGATGTGCGCGAGATCATCGAACAGGTGCGCTACGCTGCGGTTTCGGCGCGTTACAAAATCTACATTATCGACGAAGTTCACATGCTGTCGCGCAATGCATTCAATGCCTTGCTGAAGACACTTGAAGAACCGCCGCCGCATGTGAAGTTCCTGTTTGCCACCACCGAGGTCGACAAGCTGCCGGTTACGGTGCTCAGCCGCACCCAGCGGTTTGACCTGCGCCGTATCCCCGCGCCGATGTTGGCAGAGCATTTTGCCAAAGTGTGCAGGCTGGAAGGGATCGCGGCCGAGGATGAGGGCCTGCGGATTATCGCCGCTGCCGCCGAGGGATCGGTGCGCGATGGGCTTTCGATCCTCGATCAGGCGATTGCCCATGCCGACCTCGACGGGGAGGGCAAGGTCACTGCCGCGCGGGTGCGTGATATGCTGGGGCTGGCGGACAAAAGCGCGCAGCGCCGCTTGCTCGGCCACCTGCTCGAAGGTGACGCCAAAGCGCTGCTCGCCGCAGTCGACGAACAATACGCGCTGGGGGTGGAACCGCTGGCGCTGATCCGCGCGTTGATGGACCTGACGCATCGGGTCACGCTGGCGCAGGTGTCTGGCGGAGAGCCTGATGCTCCGGCTGAGGAAGAGCGCGCGGCGCTGGCTGATTTCGCGGCCCGCTTGGGCGCGGCCGAACTGCACCGATTGTGGCAATTGCTGCTCAAAGGCCATGACGAAGTGCGCACGGCACCCGATCCGCTGGTATCGCTGCAAATGGCCTTGCTGCGCATCCTCCACGCAGCCCAAATGCCCGATCCGGGCAAGCTGGCGAAGCGTATTGAGGAATTGGCGGCGGGCGGGGTCGCGGCACCTGCTGTTCCAGCCGCAGAAGGCGCTACGCCTTCCGCACCGCTCGCCGCCGCTCCGACGCTCGATTGGGCCGCACTGGTCAGCGAGGTTGATCGCGCCGGGATGCTGCACGTTGCCGAAGTGATGCGCAGCCGGGTGCGGGTGATTGAGTTGGCTCCTGAACGGGTGATGTTCGAACAGGCTGACAATTTTCCCGATGATCCCGCGCCCGAAATCCGCGATGCATTGTTCAAGGTGACGGGCAAACGTTGGCTGGTCGAGCGCGGTTCTGGCACGGCGCAGCCCAGTTTGCGTGAAACCATCGAAGCAGAAGCGCGCGCCGCCGATGAACGCGTCCGATCCGACCCGCTAGTCAGGGCCGCGTTCGAAGCTTTCCCCGAGGCTGAGTTGCTTGGCGTAGAAGGCAACCTTGCGGCAGCTTCGGCAAGCCCCCCTTGGAATTAAGGAGACTTTCCCAATGAAATCGATGGAAGAAATGATGCAGGCTGCGCAGCAAGCCGCAGAAACGATCCAGAAGCAAATGAGCGAAATGCAGGTCAAGCTCGACAGTATCGAGGTTGAGGGCACAGCCGGCGGCGGGCTGGTAAAGGTGCGCGCCAGCGCCAAGGGCCGCATTCTGGGCGTCAGCATCGACGACAGCCTGATGAACCCCGATGACAAACAGATCGTCGAAGACCTCGTCGCCGCCGCCTTCAACGACGCGCGCGACCGGGCTGACCGGGTATCGAATGAACAGATGCAAGAGATGCAGGGTTCGATGGGTCTCCCGCCGGGGTTCAGCCTGCCGGGACTGGGGTAGGCTATCGCAAGGAAGTGCAAGGGTGCAGTAAAAGCGGCGGTCCTCGGCGGCTTGCGACCAAAACGCCTGGGTACAACCTGCCGGGGTTAGGCTGACCGGCGGCGCCCGAAGGTCGGTTTCGCAGGGCGCGCAAAAACCGGCGCGCGGGGCCGTTCGACGGGATCGGCCTGACCGGCTTTTCGTTGCTCCATAAAGTGTGCGAAGGCGGCATCGGGATCGAACCCGTTGGCTGGTTCGAGCCCGGCGGCATGATCGGCCGGTTGGTGCGCATCAGATTCTTGTGATGTCCGGCGTCGGTCAAATGCACCGGACCACAGCGCGGCGATTCCGCTGCGAAAACCCCTCCATAAACAATACTGCCCACCCAGCAACACGATCAGGGCGGGAAGATACAGCGACAGGCGCGTGGCCGGATCGGATCCGGGGTCGCCCAGGTTTTCGAGCGCCGCAGCGAACCCTGTCAGGGCGAATCCGCAAACAATCCAAGCAATCGGTTTCATCGCCTGCCTCTTCCGTTTGACGGGAGAGGTTAAAGCCAGAGGGTTAACGCTTTCCCTCATGTTCCACAGCCTAGCAGCTTTCCGCCATTGCGGCCCGGCCCCCTGCTACCCATATTCACTGCAAAGGCAGGCCCAAACGGCCGCCGTGGACACAAAAATATGACTCAGACTTTCCCTCTCCTCCCGTTGCGCGACATTGTCGTTTTTCCCGGCATGGTGGTGCCGCTGTTCGTCGGGCGCGACAAATCGGTTGCGGCGCTCGAAGCGGCGATGGCGGCGTCCAAGGACATCGTCCTGATTGCTCAGCTTGATCCGGGCTGTGATGATCCCGAGGGCGATGACCTTTATGATGTCGGCGTGATTGCGCAGGTGCTTCAGCTACTGAAACTGCCCGATGGTACCGTGCGTGTGCTGGTCGAAGGCAAGACCCGTGCAAAGCTCTCGGCACTGGTCGATGAAGGTTCACACGTCGTCGCCGAAGTCGATCTCATCGATCCCGACACAGTTTCGGGTAGCGAAGTCACCGCGCTGATGCGTCAGGTGGTCGAACAGTTCGGCGAATATGTGAAGCTCAACAAGAAGCTGGGTGAGGACGCCGGTGTAGACCTGTCCGATGTTGATGACGCCGGGCAGCTGGCTGATACCATCGCTGCGGCAATCAGCGCCAAGGTTTCCGACAAGCAATCGCTACTGACCGAAACCAGCCCGTTGAAGCGGCTCGAACTCGTCATGGCCTTCATGGAAGGCGAATTGTCAGTCTTGCAGGTTGAGCGCCGCATTCGCGGGCGCGTAAAACGCCAGATGGAAAAGACCCAGCGCGAATATTACCTCAACGAACAGTTGAAGGCGATCCAGAGCGAACTGGGCGGCGGCGATGATGGCGACGGCAATGAAATCGCCGAACTGACCGAGAAGATCGAAAAGACCAAACTGTCCACCGAAGCCAAGGCCAAGGCGCTGACGGAGCTGAAAAAGCTGCGCGGGATGCAGCCGATGAGCGCTGAGGCGACGGTGATCCGCAATTATCTCGACGTGCTGCTCGGCCTGCCGTGGGGCAGGAAGTCGAAGCTGAAAAAGGACATCGCCAAGGCGCAGGAAGTGCTTGATGCCGATCACTATGCGCTGGAAAAGGTCAAGGACCGGATCGTCGAATATCTTGCGGTGCAGGCGCGCACCAATAAACTGAAGGGGCCGATCCTGTGCCTTGTCGGCCCGCCGGGCGTGGGCAAGACGTCGCTGGGCAAATCGATTGCCAGGGCGTGCGGGCGCGAATTCGTGCGCCAGTCGCTGGGCGGGGTGCGTGACGAGGCCGAGATTCGCGGTCACCGGCGCACTTACATTGGCTCGATGCCCGGAAAGATCGTCGCCAACCTCAAGAAGGCCGGGACGAGCAATCCGCTGTTCCTGCTGGATGAAATTGACAAGCTCGGGCAGGATTTTCGCGGCGATCCGGCTTCGGCGCTGCTCGAAGTGCTCGACCCCGAACAGAACAGCAAATTCCAGGATCACTACCTCGAGCTTGATCTTGACCTTTCGGACGTCATGTTCGTCTGCACCGCGAACAGTCTCGATCTTCCGCAGCCACTTCTCGACCGGATGGAGATTATCCGGTTGGAAGGCTATACCGAGGACGAGAAGGTGGAGATTGCGCAGCGCCATCTGATCGCCAAGCAGGTCGAAGCCCATGGGCTGAAAAAGGGCGAATTCATCCTCACCGAAGAAGGCCTGCGCGACCTCATCCGCTACTACACCCGCGAGGCGGGCGTGCGCACTTTGGAACGCGAAATTGCCAAGCTGTGCCGCAAAAGCCTGCGCCGCATCCTTGAAAAGCAGACCGCCAGCGTCACCATTACGTCCGAAAACCTTGGTGAGTTTTCTGGCGTGCGCAAGTTCAAGCACGGTGTAAGCGAAGACGAAGCGCAGGTTGGTGCAGTGACGGGGCTTGCGTGGACATCGGTGGGCGGCGAATTGCTGACCATCGAAAGCGTCACCACTCCGGGCAAGGGTGAGGTCAAAACCACCGGCAAACTCGGCCAGGTGATGAATGAAAGCGTTTCGGCGGCCTTCAGCTTCGTCAAGGCGCGCGCTCCGGCCTATGGCATCAAGCCAAGCCTGTTTCAGCGCAAGAACGTGCATATCCACCTGCCCGAAGGCGCTGTGCCCAAGGATGGGCCGAGCGCTGGGGTCGGCATGGTCACCTCGATCGTGTCGACGCTGACCGGCATCGCGGTGCGCCCCGATGTCGCGATGACCGGCGAAGTGACGCTGCGTGGACGGGTGCTGGCGATTGGCGGATTGAAGGAAAAACTGCTCGCGGCGCTGCGCGGCGGGATCAAGATCGTGCTTATCCCGGAAGAGAACGTCAAGGATCTCGCCGAAATCCCGGCCAACGTGAAAGCGGGGCTGGAAATCATTCCGGTAAGCCACGTTGACGAGGTTCTGGCGCTCGCGCTGGTGGAAGCCCCGATGGCGATCGAGTGGACCGAGGCGGATGACCTGGCAAGCCAGCCGGGCGCTGTCAGCGCAGGCACAAATATACCCGCTCCGGACGTGCCAACCGCGCATTGAGCCGCTAGAACTTCCCCACTAGCCGTGATTCGCGACCTATTTGCCTTTGACAGGCTATGCAAAACAGTCTCAATTCGCGCGCTTTGAAATTAGCGATTCCCAGCTATCCCAGATTATCCTAAAACAAGGGGGTTCCCATATGAACAAGAACGACCTTATCGGCGCTGTTGCTGACGCAAGCGGTCTGTCTAAAAACGATGCATCTCACGCGGTCGAAAGCGTATTCGGCGCGATCACCAAAGCGCTGGCGGGCGGCGATGAAGTTCGACTGGTCGGCTTTGGCACGTTTTCAGTGGCCAAGCGCAAAGCATCGATGGGGCGCAATCCGCGCACGGGGGAGCCAATGCCGATCAAGGCTTCAACGCAGCCCAAGTTCAAGGCTGGCAAGGGGCTGAAAGACGCGGTCAACTGATCGTGCCGGCTTACTAATTGCATTGCTAGCAGGGACAAAGGAAACCCCGTCAGCCGACAAGGCTGGCGGGGTTTTGTGTTGGCGGATTGCCGGATCAGCGTGCGGCGGCGATCAGCGCGGTGGGTGCCTGAGTGGTGCGCGCGGTAATGCGCCAGGTCAGCACTTCGCCGCCATCGGTTGCTGCATCGGGGCCTTCATCGGTATTGTTGGCCAGAATGCGCATTCCCGGCGCGGTGCGCACGGTGAAGGTGCCGTCGATTACCGGGAACCCTGGCATTGTTCCAGCAACCTCGCTGGCGTCTTTCGCGCCTTCACTCGCGCCCATCGCAGCCAGCCCGGCGAGTGAACCCATACCCATCATCGCGCCCATCCCTGCATCTGCATTCTGTGCGGCAAAGCCGGGTGCATCGATACGCACCTGGCCGCCCTTGCGCTGGATCATCTGGACGAAGGGATTGGTCGGGGGAAAGCCCTCGATCATCGGGAACAGGAAATCATGCCCCAGCGTGCCCGACACGCGGTAGCTGATGTCGAACAGCCCGTCGCCCTTGTGCACCACGCGATCCCAGCCCTTTTGACGCCTTAACAGTGCGACCAGTTCCTCTGCTGCCTTGGGATCGGATGGATCGATACCGCCCATCATCGCGGCCATTTGTTTGGCCTCATTCTTCTGTCGCTCAGCGCGTTCCTGCGCTGCGGCATCCCATTCCTCACGCTGCACGGCTTCTTCTTTTGGGGAGCAATCACGGCTTTCGTAGGTTTCATCGTCATAACAGTTGGCGACGAAAGAACCGCCGGATGCTGCGTCCATCTGCGCAAGCTTCGACAGGGTGAGGAAGAAAATCTCGCCATCATAGCTAAAGGTGAAACTGTCCGGCCCGGTTAGTGCCAACTCGGATGTAAACTTGCCCGGCGCCATGAAACAGCCCGACAATGCAAGCGCAAATCCCGTCAGCACGGCCGCAGTGCGGAAACGGATGTTTGAAAATATGGTCATGGCAGTCGTCCCCTCATTGGCGTTCAGCGCAGTCCCCGTGCGCGCCTTTTAATTGCGGGTTGCGACCGCATAAAGCGCAATCGCCGCAGCGTTCGACACATTGAGGCTTTCGATGGCTGACGAGATCGGCAGTTTTGCCAGCACATCGCAATGGCTGGCGATATTGGGCCGCATCCCTTCGCCCTCCGCGCCCAGCACGATGACGAGCGGCCCCGTTGGCATTACATCGGCGAGCACCGCCTCGGCTTCCCCGGCCAACCCGATGCGCCAATACCCAGCTTCGGCCAGTTCATCGAGCGCGCGGGCGAGGTTGACCACTCTGATCCACGGTACGGTCTCCAGCGCGCCCGAGGCGGACTTCGCCAGCACGCCGCCTTCGGGCGGGGCATGGCGATCCTGCGTGACGATCGCGGCAGCGCCAAACGCGGCGGCTGAGCGCAAAATCGCACCGACATTGTGCGGATCGGTCACCTGATCGAGCACCACGATTGGCCGATCAGCCTCTCCCAATGCAACTTCATCAAGGAACCGGTCTTCGAGCGGGGCGCATTCGAGCACCAACCCTTGATGTGGGGCATCCTTCGCCACCAGCCGCCCCAGATCAGCGACATCGGCATATTCGACCGGGAAGCCTTCGGGCAGTTCGCCATCAAGGCTGTCGATCCCCTCGCGCGTTGCCCACAGCTTGCGGTGCTGGCGTTCTGGGTTTTTCAGGGCTGCCTCAACCGCGTGGCGGCCCCATAGGCGCACCTGCCCGGTTCCGGCCCGGCCCGAACCGCGCCCGCCCTTCATCCGGCCTGCCCGGCCTCTCAGGGCGCGTTTGCGTTCTTCCTTGGGCATCTTTGTTCCTTGCTCGCGATGTTGCGTGCGCTCCCCTGCCAGCAGGGCCATTGACAGGCAAGCACCGCTTCGCCAAAGGGGCGCCTCTCGGCATTGAGCTCGGTTCGGGCTTGTGCATTTTCAGAGCGTAACGCGCTCAGGAACGCCCCCGAAACAGGGGACTGTGTGGACAGGTGGCCGAGTGGTTAAAGGCAGCAGACTGTAAATCTGCCCGCGCAAGCGTACGCTGGTTCGAATCCAGCCCTGTCCACCAC
>JAHJSJ010000259.1 GCA_018830415.1 Alphaproteobacteria bacterium
TCGCCCGCCTCGATCTCGGCCGCCTTGGCCTCGACCAAGCGGACGATGTGATCGAGCATATCGGCGCTCTCGACCGTGTGGTCGGTCACACCGCGCAGATAGACCATGTGCTTGCCCGCGCCGCCGCCGGTCAGGCCGATATCGGTCTCGCGCGCTTCGCCGGGGCCGTTGACCACGCAGCCGAGGATCGAGAGGCTCATCGGGGTCTTGATGTGCTCAAGCCGCGCTTCGAGCGCCTCGACCGTGCGGATCACGTCAAATCCCTGCCGCGAGCACGAGGGGCAGGATACCACCCGCACCCCGCGCGTGCGCAGGCCGAGGGCTTTGAGCATTTCGAACCCGACCTTGATTTCCTGCTCCGGCTCGGCCGACAGCGATACGCGGATGGTGTCGCCGATGCCCGCCCACAGCAGGCTGCCCATGCCGATGCTCGATTTGACCGTGCCGCCGATCAGCCCCCCGGCCTCGGTAATGCCAAGGTGCAGCGGGCAATCGACCGTTTCGGCCAGCCCGTGATAGGCTGCGACTGCAAGGAAAATGTCGCTGGCCTTTACCGCCACCTTGAATTCGTGAAAATCGTGATCCTGCAACAGCTTGATGTGATCGAGCGCGCTTTCGATCAGCGCTTCGGGGCATGGTTCGCCATATTTTTCGAGCAGGTCTTTTTCCAGGCTCCCCGCGTTCACCCCGATGCGGATCGCGCAGCCATTGGCCTTGGCCGCGCGCACCACTTCGGCGACGCGCTGGGCCGATCCGATATTGCCGGGGTTGATCCGCAGGCACGCCGCGCCCGCATCGGCGGCTTCCAATGCGCGTTTGTAGTGGAAGTGGATATCGGCGACGATGGGGATGCGGGCTGCACGGGTGATCTGTTTGAAATCGCGAGTCGATTCTTCGGTCGGGCAGGACACGCGGATGATGTCTGCGCCCACCTCCTCGCACCGCCTGATCTGGTCGATGGTGGCGCGCACATCCTCGGTCGGGGTGTTGGTCATGGTCTGCACGGTGATCGGCGCATCGCCGCCCACGGGGACATTCCCCACCATGATCTGGCGCGATTTGCGCCGTTCGATTGTGCGCCAGGGCCGAATGGAAGACATGGCGCCGCATATAGCCCCGCCTGCGTGACGGAGCAATGACCAGCGCGATGCCCGCTCTGCTTAACCGGGGTAGTGCGCCCCGGTCAGCTGCTCGCTGAGCGTCCACAAGCGCTCGGCGGCTGCGGGGTCAAGCGCATAGGAACGCACGCCGCCTGCGGAAGATTCGTTGTCCACCGGCGCGACATGGCAATCCTCGCAATAGACCCCGCCGGTGCC
This sequence comes from Alphaproteobacteria bacterium, assembly GCA_018830415.1. Lineage (GTDB taxonomy): Bacteria > Pseudomonadota > Alphaproteobacteria > Sphingomonadales > Sphingomonadaceae > Erythrobacter. Next base: position 1,317 of record JAHJSJ010000259.1, read on the forward strand.
TTCCAGTTCGGGCGCGGTCGCCGCCCAGCAGCTTGTCGCGGCGCCTTGCGGAATGGTTTTCCAGGCAAAGCCGCTATCGCTTTTGGTGACGCGCTCGATCAGTGCGGCGGTCATTTCTTCGGTCATGTGGCGGCCCAGATTGGTGCGGATGCCGCCGGGATGCACCGCATAGGCGTGGATGCCCTTGGCTCCGTAGCGCGCCTCCAGCCCGACGGTAAACAGGATGTTCGCGGTCTTCGAATGGCCATAGCTTTGCCATGGATCATAGGCGCGCTCGGTGAAATTGGGGTCGTCAAGATCAACCGGGGCAAAGTGATGCCCGCGGCTGGAAAGGTTGACGATCCGCCCGCTTCCCTTGGTGCCACTGCCCGCCTCGATCAGCGGCAGCAGTTCTGCCGTCAGCGCGAAATGGCCCAGGTGGTTGGTGCCGAATTGCATCTCGAACCCGTCCGCAGTGTGCGCTAGCGGGCAGGCCATCACCCCGGCATTGTTGATCAGCAGGTCGATCTTCGCGAAGCGCGCGCGCGCCTCTGCCCCGCAGGCGCGGATGCTGGCGAGGTTGCCGAGATCGCAGATGATGGTTTCCAGCGCCGCATCGGGCACATCGGCGCGGATCGCCGCCACCGCCTCATCCAGCTTGGCCGAATCGCGCCCCGCCATCACCACAGCCGCACCCCTGGCCGCCATCGCGCGGGCGGTTTCCTGTCCCAGCCCCGAATTGGCCCCGGTGATGAACACCGTCTGCCCGGTCAGATCGCGATCTGCCAGCACATCATCGGTGGTGGTGCTGTGTCCAAAGGTGCTCATGCGCGCTCTCCCAGTCGCAATTCGTAAAGGAACTCCGCGTCCAACTGCGTGCCGACGCGGAAGGTGATATCGGCGATCTTGGCAAAGCCATAGCGCTGATAGAACCGCTGCGCGCCGTAATTTTCGGAATAGACCGATAACAGCACCGCATCATGGCCGCCCGCGTGGGCCTGATCCAGCGCCCA
>JAHJSJ010000260.1 GCA_018830415.1 Alphaproteobacteria bacterium
ATAATCGCCTCGGCCCATGCGCGGTTGCGCTGCACCAGCAAAGCCTCACGCAGTTCGGGATCGGCAAGGATGCCGCTGCGGGTCGCCTCATCAAGCGCGGCGGCATCACCCGTCAGCCAATCGCGGCGCAGTTTTTGCGCCTGTGCTTTCGCGTCGCTGGCCTGCGTTATCACAGCGGTCAGCAAGTCACGCTGATCGGCCTCGGGCAGGCGGTCGAAAATTGCCAGTTGCGCCCGCGCTCCTTCCAACTCGCGCACCGGGCGACCGGAAAATTCGCGGATCAGCGCGCGGTCAACGCCGTTGGCCGGATCGCCTTCCGCGCTGATTTGTGCCAGCGTCAGCGCCGCAGCCCAGGTTTCTGTCGATGCAAAGCTGCCGCTATCCAATCCGCCACGATCGAGCAGATCGGCTAGCGCGGGGGCAAGGGTGGCAGGAACACGCTCGGCGATAGGCTGCAGGCCGGGCGTGGTGCCCAATTCAGCAAATGTCTCTGCCAGCGCGGCGCGATTATCCAGCGCGGCAATCTCTACCAGCAAAAAATCGGCCTCGTGTACGGCCACGGCAATCGCTGGTGTGCGCCATTTGGTGCCATCGGGCAGGGCATGGATGGTGCCGAGCATCCACCCATCCACCGTGCCATCGGCGCTGGCGATTTCATACAGTAGCGGGTTGGGCGGCGGCCCGTCTGCCTCCTCAGTTGGTGCATCGCTGCAACCGGCGAGGCCTATCAACAGGATCGGGGCCAGCATCGCTGTGAAGCTGCTGCGCACAATCTGCACCATGCCGGCCCCGGTCAAGTTCATCGTTATTCCGCTGTTCCGGTTACTTGACGCGCGTCACAGTAATACCTTTTTCAGCAAGGTAATCCTGCACACTCCTGGCCCCGGCAAGGTGGCCCGCGCCAACCGCGATGAACACTGTGCCAGGTTCATCGAGCCGCGTGTCCACCCACTCCGCCCAATTGGCGTTACGGGTATAGAGCAACGCCTCGGCGATTGCCGGATCGGTCATCCCTTCGTTCATGATCGCGGCGAGTTCATCGGCATCGCCCTCGGCCCATTTGGCAACCATCCGGTCAAGCATCGGCTTGACTTCGTCCATGCCTTCCGCTGCCTCCATCAGGAAGGCGATCTGCGCGGCCTGTTCCATTCCATCAAAAATGTCGAACTGGAATTCGGCGGTTTCCAACGCGCCCTGCGGCTTATCACCGACCTTGGACAACAACACCTTTTCCACCCCTGCGCCGGGCGTGTAACCCTGCTGCATCAACGGGATCAGCGACAAGGTGAGACCAGTAAGCCACGGCTTGAATTGATCAAATGCCGCGAGCGGAGCACCGACCTTGGTCAGAGCGGCTTCATAAATAATCGTCTGTTCCGGGGACAGCAGCGAACGCAGCGTGGTGCCCGCCGGCAGCACTCCCTTGGACATGGCAAGCTGCTGCTGCGCGGCCTCACTGCCCGGATCCATCCGTATTTCGGTGACGATAATATCCGATCCGGTCAGCGCATCGGCGATGGTGGCATCGTACCAGTCGATCCCTTCGGGGAGCACGTGGACGGTGCCGAACAGGTAGATGGTGGTGTCTTCATCGGCCACCTTCCACATTGCGGGACCGTTACCGATAGTTGCAGGCACGGCAGCTTCGGTCGCCGCGTGGTCATCAGCGAACGCGGGGCTGCCCGTAAACAGCGCGAGCGGGGCAGCGGTGAGGGCGAAGAGAGAGGCAAGTTTCACAGGGTTTCCTTTCATCAAGGCATGAAATTTCAGCGATTTAATCAGTCTGAGAAACGGGTAAGGTCTTGCCTTTGTGCCGATGAGCCAAAAGGCAAGCGCGGTGGACGATCAGCTCGTATGAATGATTATTGCCAGCCAAAGACAATCCGGCAAGCCATTTGGCATTGTCCATGTCATGTCCCACTACTTGCTGCATCGCACCATTGACGGTTAGGGGGTGTTCGGCCATGGCGAGCCGCCATGAACGCCGTCCCTTCTTTTACGCCCGCTCCGCGCGATCCGGCTCGTTCGTTTCAGGACATGATCCTGAACCTCCATGACTTCTGGAGCGCGCAGGGCTGTGTGATCCTGCAACCCTATGACATGCGCATGGGGGCGGGGACGTTTCACACGGCGACCACCCTGCGCGCGCTTGGGCCGGAACCGTGGAACGCCGCTTTTGTGCAGCCCTGCCGCCGCCCGACCGATGGGCGTTACGGGAAAAACCCCAACCGGTTGCAGCATTATTACCAGTATCAGGTAATCCTGAAGCCTTCGCCGCCAGACATTCAGCAGCTTTATCTCAACAGCCTCGGCGCTATCGGCATTGACCCGCTCGCGCACGACATCCGCTTTGTCGAGGATGACTGGGAATCGCCCACGCTTGGCGCATGGGGGCTGGGCTGGGAGGTCTGGTGCGATGGGATGGAGGTGACGCAGTTCACCTATTTCCAGCAGATGGGCGGCTTTGATTGCAAGCCCGTGGCGGGAGAATTGACCTACGGGTTGGAACGTCTCGCGATGTATATTCAGGGCGTCGACAACGTCTATGATCTGGCGTTCAACACGGCGGGCGTATCGTATGGCGAGGTGTTCCTTGAAAACGAACGCCAGATGTCGAAATGGAACTTCGAGGTCGCCGATACCGACGCATTGTTCGACCTGTTCACCAAAGCCGAGGCTGAGTGCCGCAATGCGCTTTCCGCAGGTGTTCCGATTGCGGCCTATGAACAGGCGGTCGAAGCAAGCCATGTGTTCAACCTGTTGCAGGCGCGCGGCGTGATTTCGGTGCAGGAACGCGCCAGCTACATGGGCCGGGTGCGCGATCTGGCGCGGTCTTCGTGTGAGGCCTATGCGCAAAAGATGACGCCCGAATGGGAAGCGAAATATCCGGGGTGGGTGTTGTGAGCGACTTCCTGCTTGAACTGCGTTGCGAGGAAATCCCCGCCCGGATGCAGGCGGGTGCGCGCGCCGAACTCGAAAAGCTGTTCCGGCGTGAACTGGACGCGGCGGGGGTTGCGGTGGGTGATCTCACCATCTGGTCAACCCCGCGCCGCCTTGCGCTGATCGCGCGCGGATTGCCGCTGGCGACCGAAGCGGTGAGCGAGGAAGCGAAAGGCCCACCCGAAGGCGCGCCCGATGCCGCGATTGACGGCTTCTGCCGCAAGGCCGGTGTTGAGCGTGCCGCACTTGAACTGCGCGACGTCAAAGGCCGCATGACTTACTTCGCGGTGATCGAGCAACCGGGCCGGGCGATGGCAGACGTGCTGGCCGCGGCGATCCCCGCGATCATTCGCGACTTCAGTTGGCCCAAGTCGATGCGCTGGGGCGCAGCGTCGATTGCGACCGAGAGTCTGCGCTGGGTGCGGCCGCTGTCGGGCATTGTCGCATTGCTTGATGGCGAAGTGGTGCCGTGTGAGGTCGATGGCATCGCCAGTGCGCGTGAAACTGCGGGGCATCGCTTCCACCACGAAGGCCTGATCACCATCGGCAGCACGGACGATTATGCCGAGAAACTGCGCGCCTGCCATGTCATCGTTGACCACGAAGAACGCGCCGCGATCATCCGGGAGGGTGCCGTCAAAGCCGCCGCCGACGCTAGCCTGACACTGGTCGCCGACGAGGGGCTGGTGATCGAGAACGCCGGGCTGACCGAATGGCCGGTGCCGTTGCTTGGCCGGTTCGACGAGGCGTTTCTGGATGTTCCGCCCGAAGTCATCCAGCTCACCGCGCGGGTGAACCAGAAATATTTTGTTTGTCAGCGAGCCCCCGCGAAGGCGGGGGCCTCAGGCGATGGCGCTCAACTGCACGAGGTCCCCGCCTTCGCGGGGACTCACCATGTGGCCAATGCCTTCATCTGCACCGCGAATATCGCCGCGCTTGATCCCGCCGTGGTGGTGGACGGCAATCGCAAGGTGTTGGCTGCAAGGCTTTCCGATGCGAGGTTTTTCTGGGAGCAGGATCAGAAAAAAACCCTCGCCGAGCACGCCAAAGGGCTGGGGCGGATCACCTTCCACGAAAAGCTGGGCACGGTGGCCGACAAGGTCGAGCGGGTAGCCAAGCTGGCGCGGTGGTTGGTTGAATCTGACATCGTCACCCCCAATGCGAATCCCCGCGAAGGCGGGGATCTCCCGCAGGTTGGCGCTCCATCGCCTGAGGTCCCCGCCTTCGCGGGGACTCGCGAGGAACTGGCCGACCTGGCGGAAGCAGCCGCGCGGCTGTGCAAGGCCGATCTGGTCACCGAAATGGTCGGCGAATTCCCCGAATTGCAGGGGCTTATGGGCGGATATTACGCTGTCAAGGAAGGTCTGCCGCGCGAAGTATCGGACGCGATCCGCGATCACTACAAGCCGGTCGGGCAGGGCGATGATGTGCCGACTGCGCCGGTGACGGTGGCGGTGTCGCTGGCGGATAAAATGGATACGTTGGTTGGTTTCTTTGCAGTCGATGAGAGGCCAACCGGATCCAAAGATCCATTCGCTCTTCGGAGAGCTGCTCTCGGTATTA